>JAFURI010000121.1 GCA_017471885.1 Clostridia bacterium
CAGCGCGATCTTTTCCAGATGGATGCGGGCCGCCTCGGCGTTGCCGGGGTTGGTGTTTTCCAGCGTCATGGGGATGGAACGCGCCATGGCCAGCTCGGTCAGGGGCTTGTAATTCATATCGCCCAGACCGCAGGCGATGGAAAGCAGACCGGAGAACATGTCCACATTGGCGACGGTGGCCTGCGCCTCAATGCAGCGGGGCGTGTTCTCGGGGATGAAATCCTTGATGTGCAGCAGCTCTGCATACTGGCCCAGACGGCTGACGGCGTCCGCCACAACCTCCTGCGCATGGGGCGCGTTGTCCCTGTCCAGCAGATTCACTGCGTCCAGAATCACGCGCAGGCAGGGGGAGTTGAAATGCTCGATCACCCGCTGGCAGCGCTCGGGTGTGCTGACGATGTGCCGCACCACCGGCTCGATGGAGAACATCTGCCCCAGCTCCTCGGCATAGCGCACCACGGGGGTCACACGCTCGATGAACAGCTGCAGCGCTTCTTCGGTGTAGCATTCGGGGCAGGTCTTGTAGCCGGTGTTGGGCGCGCCGGTTTCCGTGCCCACCATTTTTGCGCCGATCCACTTGGCGAAGCGCAGATGAGCCTTGTAGATTTCCAGCGTTTTTTCGTGCGCCTCCAGATCGGGGCTGGCCAGGTTCAGATAGCAGCCCAGCAGCACGCATTCCACGCCGTACTTTTCCAGCAGCCCGCGCACTTCGGCGGCCAGCTCCTCGGTCAGCAGCGCCGGCGCTTCGGACATCTTGAAGCCGGGAATCACCTTGCTCATGGCGATATGCACGCAGGTGAAGCCCTGCGCACGGGCATTGCGGATCCTGTCCTCCAGCGTAACGCCCGCAGCGTCATGCAGACGCAGACCAATATTGGGATTCATAGCAATCAGCCTCCTGACGTATTTCAATAGCGGTAATCACAGTATACCGCATTTCGGCGCGTTTGTGTAGGGGTCTTTTTTCAGCCTTCGCGGCTTCGGGCGAGGAAAGCCTCCGCATTGCCGACCTCCTCCAGCGCGGCGTCGCGGAAGGTCTGCAGCTGCAGCTGCTGGGATTCCGGGGGCAGGGCGAGATAATCCCGAAGCAGGCACAGCAGCGATTCCAGATGCGCAGAGGCTTCGTCGAAATCCTTTTCCCAGGCGATGCGGCGCAGATCGTGCCTGACCTGCAGTCTGTCCATTTCCCGCTGGAGATCCGCCGCTTCTCCGGCCCGGGCGGCCCGGCGCAGCAGCTCCTTGAGCCCCTCCAGCATATGGCTGACGCAGGGCTCCGCCATCAGGCGGGAGGCGGCGGCGTCCTCCGGATCGCAGAACGCGCCGTCGGCCCGGTCGACGCCCTCCGGAGGCGGGCAGGGGAGTCCTTCGCGCTTCAGCTCTTCGCGCACGCTTTCAATCAGCTCCGGACGGTGCTTGAGAAGCGTCCGGTATTTGTTCTGATAGCGCAGCATCAGGCTGTGATCGCCGTTTGCCATTTTCATCACGCAGGAGCGCACGGACATACCCTGTCCCCGTGCCATCAGCACCTGACGTAGAAGCTCGTGGGTTTCCTCCGGAGTGAACACGGTAAAGGGGGCGGCGCGCATCTGAGCCGCGTCGGGATGCTGACGGAGGCAGGCGTAATAGTAATTCCGGATGCTGTTGGGCTTGCGGCCAAGGTCCCCGGAGAGAGATTCAAATACGCTGCGAAGCGGCTCGCCGGCGGCAGAGGCCTCCCGGACGGCGGAAAAGAGACGATGGGTTTCCTCCTCCTGCCAGCCTGTGCGGGCGCGCAGCTTGACCTGATTTTGCATGGTGACGTCATTCTCCTTCCCATATGAGGTAGTGCAGGGCTATTGTGTGCATCCGGGTGAAAAATATGCTCCCGTCACAGAAGGGGAAGCAGCGCCTCGCTGATCCCGCACTGTCCGCTGCACACCTGCCACGCAGCGGCCTGGATATCCGCAGCTGGGACGTAGGCGTTCAGGGCGCACAGCGAGCGTCCGGCGGCTGATTCCACCTCCGCCTCCCATCCGGCTGCGTAGAGCTTCGTGCTTTCGCGCACGGTGTGCAGTCCCTGCTCCGTCAGCTTCAGCTGCGACTCCGGCGACGTGAGGAAGGAGAGCAGCAGGGGAGCGGCGGTATCCTCTGCGCCCTTGATCACGCTGCCCAGCCAGACCTGATCGGTGATGATCTGCTCCGGAACCAGCATGCCGAAGGCGAACCCCTTGCCGGAGGATGTCAGGGCGGAGAAGGCGGTCATCTGACCGGTGGTCAGCACGGCGCACGTGCAGGCACGGCTGCGGAAGAGGCTGTACACCTCGGCGGGAGAGCGCAGCTCCTGCGGCAGGGACAGGAGGCGCGTCTGAGACGGCATAAGGCACAGCGAAAAAGCTCCCGCGCTGGACGGAGTCAGCAGAGGCGTGTCGGCAGCAAGGATTGCCTCGTAGGGAAATCCGGGCTGACCGGCGCTGTCGTCCGTTTTTTCCGGACTGCGGCCCCAAAGGGTGGTGGGGGCAGGCGTGGCCGCGCTATGCGGATCCAGCGCGCCGTCCCAGCAGAGGACATACCCGCCCCAGCACAGCGGAAGACCGTACTGCTGGTTCTGCCATCGTCCGCAGCGCAGCACAGACTCGCGCAGCTGCCCTGCGCCGCTTATCGGGATGAACAGCTCCTGGGGGGCAGTCAGCGTTCCGGGTGTGTACAGAACAAGATCGGGCAGAACTGCATCCGCGAGCTCCAGCTCCTCCGGAGAAACGCTGCGCAGATAGGTCATCACCCCGGGATGCTGCTTCTCAAAGGCGCGCAGGCGTTCCTTCAGCCAGCTTTCACCTCCGCCTACGGACGATATACTCCAGATCCGCAGCAGGCTCCGGGCATTGCCCTCGTCCAGCGCGGGCGGAAGATAACCCGATGCGGAAGGGCGGAACAGACAAAACGCCAGCACAGCGAGCGTCAGCGCAAAAAGACATACAGGGAGCCTCGGGCGTTTCATGGCGCGTCTCCTTTCGCGGGAATAGTGATGCATATGCCATGAATGCGTCCTGCATGCCACGGGAATTGCTTAATTGCCCTCCTTTCCTCTTGCAAAACGAAGGAAAAACTTCTATAATGGATGATATAAAGGTCTGCCCGTTCCAGCAGTTCGGGAGACGAAATGAAAGGATGGATACCAATGGACGTTCGTGCCAGCTATGAGCAGTGGCTCCGTGATTTTGCCAACGATGAAGATACCATCAGGGATCTGAAGGCCATTGCCGACAACGATAAGGAAATTGAAGACCGTTTCTATACCGAGCTGTCCTTCGGCACCGCCGGCATGCGCGGCGTGCTGGGCGCGGGCATGAACCGCATGAACCGTTACAACGTCCGCCGCGCCACCAAGGGTCTGGCCCAGTATCTGCTGCAGAAGCCCGAAGAGGCTCAGCGCGGCGTGGTCATCGCCTATGACAGCCGCCGCTGCTCCGACGAGTTCGCGAAGGATACCGCGCTGGTGCTGTGCCAGGAGGGCGTGCCTGCCTACCTGTTCGACGCGCTGCGTCCCGTGCCGATCCTGTCCTACGCGGTGCGTCATCTGAATGCCATCGCCGGCATCGTCATCACCGCCAGCCACAATCCTCCCCAGTACAACGGCTATAAGGTCTACGGCGAGGACGGCGCTCAGGTTGGTCCCGAGGCCGCCGAGGGCATCACGAAGATCATCCGCGCCACCGCCTACACCGACTGCAAGCTGATGGATGAGGAAGAGGCCAAGGCGAAGGGCCTGCTGAAGATCATCGGCAACAAGGAAGTGGACGACGACTACATCGCCGACGTGAAGACCCTGTGCGTCCAGCCCGAAATGCTGGA
>JAFURI010000122.1 GCA_017471885.1 Clostridia bacterium
TTCAGGGACTTGAACCCGGGACCAACCGGTTATGAGCCGGCCGCTCTAACCAACTGAGCTAAAGGCCCATGTAAGAGAGGAAAGAAAGTGACTCCTAGGGGATTCGAACCCCTGTAGCCGCCGTGAAAGGGCGGTGTCTTAACCACTTGACCAAGGAGCCACGCTATCTGGAGTGAGGTCTGGTCGGGGTGAAGGGATTCGAACCCCCGGCCCCATGCTCCCAAAGCACGTGCGCTACCAGACTGCGCTACACCCCGGTTACTTTCCGTCTCCCGGCGAGGTCTGTGTCCCGCAGGCGACGAGATAGATAATACACCATTCTTCCGATTTTGTCAACACCTTTTTCAAATTTTTTTGAAGTTTTTTTATCCTCCCCGCCGCCGGATACCCGAAACCCTTGCAAATCAAGGCTTTCAGCCCCTGTTCTCAAGATCAAAAAACTTTGCGAGCACGCCCTCGCCGCTGTAGCAAAGCCCCTGCCAGCCCGACATCAGCGCCGCCTCGATATTGGCAGGGCTGTCGTCCACAAAGAGCACCCGTGAGGCGTCCAGCCCAAATTTTTCCGTCAGATAGCGGAAGATCGCCGGATCCGGCTTCACCATGCCCACGCGGGAGGACACCACCTCGCCGTCCAGCAGCCTGAAGAAATCATGATGCTCTGCCGCCCAGTCGTATGCGCCGTCATGGAAATTGGACAGCACGTACACCTTTTTGCCCATGGCCTTGCACTTTTTCAGCGCAGCCACGCCCTCCGGCAGCGCATCCCGCAGCCGGGCAGGCTCCCCTGCCACGCGCCGGATATAGGGCTCCAGTTCCTTATCGTGCCCGGTCATGGCCTCCACAGCCTCCTCCAGCGTAAGGCTCCCGTGATCCAGCATAATCCAGTAGGGCGAGCGCATGATTTTTCGCTTCAGCGTCTCGTGCAGCTCAGGCCTCTCCGGCAGACGTTCCCTCAGAATCTGCTCCGGAGAGTAATCCAGCAGCACGTTGCCGATATCGAACACCACCGCGTCGATCTCATCCCAGGGAATGGTTTCATACCTGTCGTTCATCATCAGACGGATCATTGTCATCGCCTCCCGCTCTCTCAAGGATACAGAACACGCGCGAAAAAATCAACCATTTCTTTTTCCGTGCTTTTCATTCCACGTGAAATGGTGTACAATATCTCCAAGGAGGTTTGAAACCTATGAAGCGTGTTTTTCTGACCGTTCTGGACGGCGCGGGCGTGGGATACCTGCCCGACGCTGATCAATACGGCGACGTGGGCGCATGCACCATCGGTCATGTGGTGGAAAAGTGCCGTCCCTCGCTGCCTAATATGGCCCGCATGGGTCTGGGCCACATCGAAGGCTCCGCCTATCCCGCCGACCCCGGCGCTGTGTGCGCCTACGGACGCTCTCTTGAGGCAAGCGCAGGCAAGGATACCACCACCGGCCACTGGGAGCTGGCGGGCCTGAAGTTGGAGCGTCCCTTCCCCACCTTCCCGGAGGGCTTCCCGGCTGATTTCATCGCCCGGTTCGAGGAAGCCATCGGGCACAGGGTCATCGGCAACAAGCCCGCCTCCGGCACCGCCATTCTGGACGAGCTGGGCGCGGAGCATATGGCCAACAAAACGCCCATTGTCTATACCTCTGCAGACAGCGTGTTCCAGATTGCCTGCCACGAGGATATCTTCAGCGTGCCTGAACTGTACAAAATGTGCGAAATCGCCCGTGAAATGCTGCAGGGCGATCTGTGCGTGGGCCGCGTCATCGCCCGTCCCTTTGTGGGCGAACCAGGTGCGTTCAGGCGCACCAAGGCCCGCAAGGACTTTGCCGTGCCGCCCTTTGGCGAAACGCTGCTGGACGTGGTGTCCGGTGCGGGCATGGAGTCCATCGGCGTGGGCAAGATTGAGGATATCTTCGATCACCGCGGGCTGACCCAGTCCAACCACGCAGCGGGCAATCCGGCCTGCATCGACGCATGGATGGATTTCATGCATCAGGACTTCACCGGGCTGTGCTTCACCAATCTGGTGGATACGGACATGCAGTACGGTCACCGCAACGATCCGGAGGGCTTCGCCGCAGCGCTGGAGTATTTTGATCAGAAGCTGCCGGAAATCATGCAGCTGATGCAGGAAGACGATCTGCTGATCGTCACCGCAGACCATGGCTGCGATCCCTGCTTCCCCGGCACCGACCATACCCGCGAGCATATCCCGCTGATGGTATGGCACAAAAGGATGCAGGGCTGCACGGATCTGGGCCTGCGCCTGACCTATGCCGACGTGGCTGCTACCGTCGCCCAATGGCTGGGACTTCCCCACCGTTTCGGCGCACAATCCTTTGCCGACAGGCTGATCTGACAGGAGGATGCACAGATGATTACCTATGACCAGTATGTAAAGGCCGCGGAAACCATCCTCAGCGCTGTGGGAGAAGCCGAAATCGGCGTGATTCTGGGCAGCGGTCTGGGCGATTACGCTCAGGCTCTGGAAGAGGCAAAATTCATCGACTACAAGGATATCCCCGGCTTCCCCGTATCCACCGCTCCCGGCCATGCCGGACGCTGGTGGTGCGGCACCCTCCACGGCAAGCGCGTATGCATGATGCAGGGCCGCTTCCACTCCTACGAGAGCTATGATCAGTCCGAGGTCACCATGCCTGTGCGCGTTATGAAGCTGCTGGGCGTGAAGACGCTGATCGTCACCAACGCTGCGGGCGGCGTGAACATGGACTTCAGCGCAGGCGACCTGATGATCCTGTCCGACTGCATCAACTTCTCCGGCAAAAATCCCCTCACCGGCCCCAATATCGACGAATTCGGCCCCCGCTTCCCCGATATGTCCAAATGCTACGACCGGGAGCTCATCGCCCTGTGCGAGGAGCAGGCGAAGAAGCTGGGCGTGAAGGTACAAAAGGGCGTGTACATGTGGTTCAACGGCCCCACCTACGAGACTCCCTCCGAGGTGCGTCTGGCCCGGATTCTGGGCGCAGATGCGGTAGGCATGTCCACTGTGCCGGAGACCATTGTGGCCCGCCACTGCGGTATCCGCGTGCTGGGCGTGAGCTGCATCACCAACATGGCGGCGGGTATTCTGGATCAGCCCCTGTGCCACGAGGAGGTCACCGAGGTGGCCAACCGGGTGAAGAGCACCTTCCGCGCCCTGCTGGACGCCACCATCGAGGCCATGTGATGCACAGAACAGTCTTGATTACCGGCGGCTCACGAGGGATCGGGGCCGCCTGCGTACGGGTCTTTGCCCGGGCTGGCTGGAGCGTGCGCTTCCTCTACCGCAGCAGCGAAGAGAAGGCCTTTGCGCTGACGCAGGAAATGCGCAGTCAGGGTTATGACGTATCCGCCCGCTGCTGCGACGTATCCGACCGCGCCGCCATACGGCAGGCTGTGAAGGATATCCTCCGGGCGGATCACCGCATCGACGCGCTGGTGAACAACGCCGGTACCGCTCACATCGGTCTGTTTACCGACATGACCGAGCAGCAGTGGGACGAGCTGTTCGCCGTGAATCTCAAGGGTGTGTTCCACTGCACGCAGGCGGTGCTGGAGAGCATGATCAGCGAAAAGCAGGGCTGCATTGTGAACGTATCCAGCATGTGGGGCGAGGTGGGCGCCAGCTGCGAGGCTGCCTATTCCGCCGCCAAGGCCGCCGTCATCGGCCTGACAAAGGCGCTGGCCAAGGAGGTCGGCCCCTCCGGCGTGCGGATCAACTGCGTCACCCCCGGTGTGATCGCAACGGACATGAATGCGGAACTCACGCAGGAGGATCTTGCCGCCCTTGAGGACGAAACACCCCTCATGCGCATCGGCCAGCCGGAGGAGGTGGCCCGCGCTATCCTGTTCCTGTGCGGAGAGGAGAGCAGCTTCATCACCGGGCAGGTGCTGGGAGTAAGCGGCGGGTTGGTGATTTAACAGGCATTTCCAACTAAATATGCGCTTTCTCCGGGCAAGATAGGCCTGACAAGACCACTTGCAGGGAGGAAGGCAGCATGACCATATCAAAGCGGATCCTTGCGGCGCTGACGTGCCTGTGCGTATGGATCCCATCGGCGGGAGCGGCGGCTGAATCCTGGGGCAGGCCCCTTGAGGAAGGTCAGCCGCTTTCGCTTACCTCTCCCGCCGTGATTCTGGCGGAAACAGACACCGGTACCGTCATCTTTGAGAAGAATGCGGACGAGAAGCGCGAAGCTGCGTCCATCACCAAGCTGATGACGGCGCTGCTGGTGCTGGAGGCCCTCCAGAGGGGCGAGATTGCGCTCACGGATCAGGTCACCGTCAGTCGGAATGCCGCCGCCATGAAGGGCAGTCAGGCCCTGCTGGACGCGGGCGCATCCTACTCTGTGGAGGATCTGCTGCGCACCACCATCATGGCCTCGGCCAATGACAGCGCGGTGGCGCTGGCGGAGCATCTGTGCGGCACGGAGGAGGCGTTCGTGGGCAGGATGAATCAGCGCGCGGCGGAGCTGGGCATGGGGAACACCTGCTACGTCAACAGCACCGGCTATCCGCAGGAGGGGCAGCACACCACCGCAAGGGACGTGACGCGCCTTTGCTGTGAGGTGGCGAAGCATGAAGCGTATCACCGCTACGCCGGCGTGTGGATCGACAAGCTGACGCACCCCGGCGGCCGCGTTACCGACCTGACCAACACAAACCGGCTGGTGCGCTTTTACGAGGGATGCGACGGCTTCAAGACCGGCTCCACCGACGCGGCCCGCTACTGCGTGGCGGCTACCGCCGAGAAAAACGGCATGCGCCTTGTGGCGGTGGTGCTGGGCTGCGAAAAGAGCCAGACCCGCTTCGACGAGGCCCGCGCCATGCTGGACTGGGGCTTCAAGACCTATCAGCGTACGGTGATCGCCCGCAAGGGCGACCTGCTGGGCCAGACGCTGCCCGTAACGGGCGGCAGCGCTGAGGAGGTGGAATTGATGCTGGGCAGCGGCCTTTCCATGCTGCTGAAAAACGGTCAGGCTGCCGGGCTTTCTCTGGAGCTGAAGCTGCCAGAGTCCGTCGCCGCGCCCGTCGCAAAGGGCGACGTACTGGGCACGGCGCAGGTGCTGCTGGACGGCAGGATCATCGCCCGGCTGAACTGCCTCGCCGCCGCCGACGTGCCCCGCCCGGGGTTCATCGAGGGGCTGTACAGGATTCTGGATAACTGGAGATAATACGCAGAACCGGCCTGTACGGCCGGTCAAAGCATCGCCAAAGTCGATGCTTTGCAGATCTTCAAAAAAGTCTGCAAGGCAAGGCGACAAGGCTGCAAATGAGGGAGTTTACACAGACGTAAATGACCGAATTTGCAGCTGCAGTCAACACAGCAAGCAAAGGCTCCTGCTAAAAGCACAAGCCTTTGCGGTTGCGGGCTTTTTTGATGGTCTGACCGGCCGGTCCGGCCGGTCTTTTTTTGTATTCGGATAAGCTTTCCCGGACATGCTGTAGTCAGGACTGTCCTTGAGACAAAGGAGGAATTTCCATGGCGCGGCTTCTGATCCTGACGCTGCCTGTAATACTGCCGACGGCGCTTGTGCTGCTTATCCGCGCCGCCCGTCCCCGGCCCGTCCGCAGGGTTCTCCTGCTGATGCGCCGCATCCTGCGCTTTCCCAGCCACTGGAGCGCGGTAACGCTCCTGCGGGAGGAGCAGCGGCTCCTGACCCTGCTGCTCTGCGCTCAGCGCAAAACCAGGCGGAGGAAGTATCCGCCTGCGCTGACAGAGGCCGCCCGGGAGCTGATGGAACAGGGCTCCCCCTGCGACGCGCCTGCCCTCATCCATGCGCTGGAGGAGGCGGGACAGCACGCCGCCGTGGATCACGCCGTACGCAGCCGCTTCCCCGACTGCGTGCGGCTGTGCGCCGCAGAGTATCTGCTGGATGCGCTCTCCTCCCTCCTGCAGGAGCTGCGGGACGGTCGGCGGGGCGAGGCGCTGGCGAGGCGGCTGGTGCGCGCACGCAGACCCGGACAGATGCTGCGCCGCACACGCTTCACCCCTGCTCTCGCCCATGCGCTGAACGACGCTCTGCGCAGACAGGAGGCGACGGATCATCTGGCGCTGATGGATGAACACCTTCTGGCCGCCGGTCTGTCCGCAGCGGAGCTTTCTGCCCGTCACGCCCACGCCCAGTCCCGACACGCGGAGATCATCGTCCATTGCATGAACGCCCTGCGCTCGCTGAAGGATCTGCACTGGGAGGAAGTATCAGAGGCGGCGGATCCCCTCCACCTGTGCCTAATGAAGGATCCCGCCGGGGTGTATCCCCGCATGACGCCCGCCAGCCGCTCCGCTTACCGCCGCCGCTGCGCATGGCTCGCCCGCCTTCTGCACACGGAGGAGGAACGGCTTGGACGGCAGATCATTCAGCTGTGTCAGCTTCCGGAGAAGGACGGCCTCGCCGACCACGCGGGCTGGTATTTGCTGGAGGCAGAGGGCATGCAGGCCCTGCGGCGGAGCATGAATATCCACCGGGGCGCGCCTGCGCTGTGGGCGCTGCGGCACGGCCCGCTCCTGCGCCGGGCTGCACGGGGGCTGCTGATCACCGCCGCCGCTTACCTGCTGCTGCTTGCAGGCCACAGCCTGTGGCTGCTGCCGCCGCTGCTGATGCTCATCACCCCTGTGCTGCGCCTGATGACGGCGCGGCTGTTTGCCTTGCCCGAAATTGTCCCGGAGATTGATCAGCAGCACATACCGCAGGATCAGCGTACGCTGCTGGTGATGCCCGTCGTGCTGCGAAACCGCAGCGACGCGCTGCCCGCTGTAAGGCGGCTGCTGCTGGCCAGCCGCTCCATGCCCGAAGGCCGGGCCGACTGCCTGCTCCTGTGCGATTTTGACGAGTCCCCCACCGCCTCCTCCGCCGGAGATTCCGCTGTGATCCACGCCGTGAAGCGGGGCGTCGAGGCCATCAACACCGCGCAGGGGGACTGCCGCTTCCTTTATCTGCACCGAAGCCGCGTACGGGAAATGCGCTCCGGCGTGTATGCCGGGCGGGGCGGACTTTCCGGCGCGGCGGAGACGGTTCGTCAGCTTCTTTCCGAGGGCAGCTGTCCGGATGAGTTTGCCGCCGCTACCGTGGAGCCTTCCTCCCTGCGCCGCCGCTACGTCTTCATGCTGCTGTGTCCTGCGGAGGTTACCCCCTCCCCCGGTCTGCTGCCCTCGCTGACAGGAGCGCTTTCCCATCCCCTGAACCGCCGCCGGGCAGCTTTGGCCGAACCGTCATGGGCGGCAGATCCCGACAGCCTGCGCACCTATCTGGGGCTTTTCGCCTCCATCGAGCCATCCGCGCTCCCCTTAAGGCTGCTGATTCCCGACGCGGTGCAGGAGCCGCTGATGGAGGACGCTCCCCTGCAGGTGATGGAATCTGTCTGCGGATGCGTACGCTGCGCCGATGCGCTGGCCTTTATCGCGCAGCCTCAGGCGCTGACGCTTCGAATGCGGCAGGAGCACCGGTACGCACGTCTGCTGTGGCAGGGGATCAGCTGGCTGCTGCCATGGCGCAGCGCCCCCACCGGGGTGGAACGCAGTCCGCTTGACCGCGAAGGCCGCCGCCGCTGCCGTCTGATGCTGACGCGCACGCTCCTGCCCGGTGTGCAGCTGCTGACGCTGATCTATGCCGCCATGTGCAGCGACACGCTGCTGCTTGCTGCCGCGCTGCTTTTGCCGGAGCTTCCGGAGCTGATTGAATCCGGCCCCGCAGCGCTTGTATACCGTCTGGCGTTCCTGCCTCTCCGCGCATCGGCCAGAGCGGACGCTATCTTCCGTGCGCTGTGGCAGAAATGCACCGGCAGGGCTTCTTCCGACCCGGCGCCCGACGCCTTTTCAGCCATGGAAAACTGGAGTCAGACCCTGGCCGCCCTTGCGCTGGGCACAGCGGCCCTCCTGCCGTCTCCGCCCTGCTGGGCTGCGCTTCTCCCCGCCGTACTGTTCGCCTTTTTTCCGCTGCTGCACGTCTGGCTCGATCGTCTCCTTGTACCAGGCAGACGTCCCGGCGCTGCCATGGAGACCTCGCTGATGGAGATTGCCCATGCCACATGGCGCGGCTTTGAGGAGCTTACGGCCTCCCATCCCCTGCCGCCGGAGAGCCTCCAGTCCCGCCCGTGGCGCGGCGCGGCGGATATCATCCGTCCCGACGATGCGGGACTGTATCTGCTTTCCTGCCTCGCCGCCCTGCAGCTTGAGCTGATCAGCGCCGAAGAGGCTGCCGGGCGCATGCTCCGCGCCATGGATGCGCTGGAGCGGCTGCCCCTGTGGAACGGTCTGCCCTACGCAGGCTACGGCGCGGCAGATCTGACGCCCCTGACCGATCGTGTGGATACCCAGCGCAGCGGCATGCTCTGCGCCTGTTTGCTGTGCGCCGCGCAGGGAATGCGGAACCTGCTGCAGGAGCTGCCGGAATCCTTCGCCAGCCTTCCCGTCCGGATGGACGCCTTTGCCCGGGCCATGGAGCTGGAGCGGTTGTACGACGCGTCCGCCCGCCTGTTCCGTTTCGGCATGGATACGGCTACAGATACCCCTGATCCCCGTCTGCACCGTCTGCTTGCCCATCCCGCGCTGCTGACAGGCTTCTCCGCAGTGATGCTGGGGCAGATACCTGCCAGCCATCTGGACGCGCTGGACCGCACCCGCGTACGAACACAGTTCGGCTCGCCGCTGCTCAGTCCGGAGGGTTCTGCCGCCGATTACCTCCTGCCCGCCCTTCTGCTGCACATGCCTCCCGCCAGCCAGATGCGCCGCACCCTGCGCAGCGTCATCCGCCTGCAGCGGCGGCACGGTGTGCAGGGCATGTTCGGCACGGCTGAATGCGCGGTATGGCTCTTTGACAGCCGGATGAAATTCCGCGTCCTTCCCTTCGGTCTTGCGGAGCTGAGCCTTCATCCGGGCGCAACGGGACGGGTTATCGCCCCCTATGCCGCCGCGCTGACTCTGCCCTTTGAGCCCCAGGCCGCTCACGACAGCCTCATGCGTCTGCGCAGCCACGGCATGCTCAGCCAGACCGGCCTGTGCGACGGCTACGATCTGGATCCTGACCGTCTGCCCCAGGGCCGCAGCGCGGAGGCGGTACAGTGCCACGTCACAGCCCATCAGGCTGCGGTGCTGTGCGCCCTGTGCAATGCGCTGACGGACGGCTCTCTCATCCGCACCTTCTCCGCCATCCCCGCCGCCGCATCCACGCTGCTGCTCCTCCACCGCCGCCGCCCGCGGGGGCTGATTCTCCCCGGAATCCCTGCGGCGGATACGCCCCCGCAGCCCCGTGAGCCCTCCTTCCGCCGCCATAGCGCAGCGGACGAGCTGCCGCTGGACGCACATATCATCGGCTCCCCGGAGGCCTCGCTGGCCCTGTCCGTGCGCGGCACAGGCGTGATGCGCTCCCACGGTGTGAACGTCACCCGCTTCACCGGCAACCCCTGCTGGGAGGAAGGTCTGCAGTTCTATCTGGAGGAGGACGGTTCACGCCTGCGTCTGGGCGAGGGCTCTCAGGCAGTGTTCGCCGAGGGCAGCATCCGCCTGAACGGCCGCTGGCAGGGGCTGGAATACACCCTCTCCGCCATGACAGAGAGCGCCGGCGGCTCCTTCCTCCATACGCTGGAAATCGTCAACCTCGCGCCCTCGGAACGCTTTCTCACCGTGTGCGACTGTCTGATTCCCGGCTTTGACGGGCAAGAGACGGAGCATCCCTCCGACCGGATGCAACTTCTGCGCCGGACGGACGGCATTCCCCTGACGCTGTGCCATGTGCTGACCACCGCTGATCCGTTGATCGCTCTTTCGCCCTTTAACGGGGATGAATCCGCTCCCGTGCATCTGGGCTTCCGGATGAAGCTTTCTCTGGGCGCACGGGGCCGGGCATGTCTGGTGTTCACCACCCGGCTTTCCCTTTCGGATCAGCCGCCGCCCCTGGAGGGCATGACGCCCCGCTCCACCGAGCTGCCCGGTCTCCTGACCCTGTCCCGTCTGGCATGCCGCGCTGTGTATGACACCCTGGGACTCTCTCAGGCGCAGGCAGCGCTGATCAGCCGCTGCGCCGGCGTCATGCTGTGGCAGGGGCAGCCCCATCAGGGCGCGGTATCACCCCTGCGCATGGGCATGGAAGCCCTCGCCGCAGCCGGGCTTGAAGCAGACCGTCCGCTGATGACGCTGCTCCTCTACACCTCCGCCGGGCTTCCCCTGCTGGAGGAGTCGCTTTCCGCGCTGGGGTGGATCTGTCTCTCCGGGCAGGCGGCGCAGCTGTGCATCATGGTCATGGGCAGCGACGCCGACGCTGCTGCCCGGGCCGCAGAGGCCGCCTGCGCCGCATCTCCTGCGAAGGATCATATCCGGGTAATCCGCACCGCCGCGCTGCCTGACGGCGCGCGGGAGGCCATCGAAGCCGCGTCCCGGCTGCTTCTGTACGAGGGCGCCGGGGATCTGGCCGCACAGCTGGATGCGCTCCGTACCCCGCTGAGCCATCCCCCGGTTCCTGCCCGCGCCCAGGCGCCGGCGCTGCCTCCGGAGTCCCTGCTCTTTCCTGCCCGATGGGGCGGCGTGCAGGAACAGACCGGCGACTTTGTGCTGCGCCTTTCCCCCGGCGAGGCCGCGCCCCGCTGGCGATCTCCGCTGTGCGAGGGTTCTCTGGCTTATCTCTCCGCTGCCGGACAGCCCGGCGATATCCTGCTGGACGACATGCCGCTGATTTATGCCCTGCAGTTGTGGCTGTGCAAGGATGAAATGGTCTTTTCCCCCTTTGACCCTGCCTTCAGCCGCCGGGTGCAGTTCAGTCCCGGTCAGACCGTGTGGTATGCCGCAGGGCATGAGCTGGAGCTGACCCTGACCGCCGCCTGTCTGCCGGATTCCGCCTTTGTGCTGCACACGCTGCGCCTGAAAAGCCTGTCCGCCCGCAGCATGGAGCTGTCAGTGACCGTCACGGCTGATTTCGGTGCGCTGGCCTGCCTGACTCCCGTTCCCGGAGGCGTCTTTGCGCTGCGCCCGGACGTATCCGGCGAAATGATGCTTATCATCCCTGATACGGCGCCGTCCTTCCGGCGGATGAGCCCTGCCCGGTTCATGGGCGCAGGACCCCTGCCCTCAGGCCTGCAGGATCCCGGCTGCGAGGTGGGCTCCACGGCGCTGCTTTCCCTGACGCTGACCCTCGATCCCTCCGGCGGCGCGTCGGTCAGTTATCTGGCGGGCATGTCCGATTCCGCCGAGGCTGCGGACGCGCTTTGCCGCAGCCTGATCACCTCCGGCGCGTCGCCCATGCTCCGCCTTGCACAGCAGAAGTGGGCAAGCCGGCTGGGAATAATCAACCTGTCTTCGCCATCCGTCTCGACAAACCTTCTCTTCAACCGGCTGCTGGCCGTTCCGCTGCATCTACCCTCCGCCGCCCGCAGCATCCACGCCGTGTCCGCGCTGATGCTGACCGACCCTATCCGCGCCCGGGAAATCCTGACGGACTGCCTCGCGCTGGCTGATTCCCCTCACCCCGGCGAGCGGCTGATGCTGCCTATCGCCGCGGCGGATTACTTTGCCGCCCTGGGCGAGCCGCCGCCGGAGGCCGTCCATGCCGCCTGCATGCGCGCCCTTACCTCCATCCGCCTGAGCCACCGGGGATTGCCCCTGAGCGAAGGCGGTGAATTTCCCCGTCTGTCCGCTCCCGCCCATACGGAAAGCATCCTGCTGGGGATGATTTTCGCCTGCGCGCTGGACAAGTACGCGCAGGTGTGCGGCGGTGAGGATCAGGCAGATATTCTTGAAGTGCGCGGAAGGCTGCTTTCCTCGCTGATGCATCGCGGCTGGCACAGCGGCCGCTTCCTCGCCCCTTCGCCGGAGACCGACGCCCTGACCCAATGCTGGGCCGCGCTTGCGCTGGGCCGTCAGGAGCGCACGGTGCAGGCGCTGCAGACGGTGAATCCCGCCGGCTCCGCACTGCCGCTCATCACCCGCGTACGCCATGTGGAAGCGCTGTGCGCGCTGGGGCAGTATGATCAGGCATGGGACGCGCTGGATTCGCTCAATCCCCTGCCGGAGCCGCCTCCCGGTCGCGAACCCTGGCTCCTTGCCCGCAAGGATCCGGACGGCGCATGTGCGCTGCTTTACAGCATCATGCTCCGCCGTCTTCTGGGCGCGGAGCTGCAGAGCGGAATGCTGAAGCCGGAACCTCATCTGCCCCAGAACTGGGACAGCTTCTCCCTGACGCTGCAGCTGGGCACGTCCACATGGCACGTCCATGCAGGCAGGGACGAGGACGCCCTGACCCTGGACGGCAAGACCATGCCGGAGGGGCTGATTCCCCTTGCGGACGACGGGCGGATTCATCAGCTGCGGCTGCCTGCGCCTTGATTTTTCCCCGCCTCCTTTGCTATACTGTTGCAGGGAGGCGAGGGTATGGATTACATGGTAACGCCCGAAGAGGACGGATGGATGCTGCGGGAGGTGCTGCGCCGCAGCATGGGCGTGAGCTACACTGCAGTGAAGTCCGCCAAGTGGGACGGACGCATCCGTGTGGACGGTGAGCCCCGGCCGGTGAACGTGCGCGTCAGCGCCGGGCAGAGGGTGACCATGATCTTCGCGCAGGACGAGCCCCTGTATCAGCTGAAGCCCTACGACCTGCCCCTGAATATCCCCTACGAGGACGAGCACCTGATGGTGCTCGACAAGCCTGCGCCCCTGGCCACCCAGTCCAGCGCGGGACATCCCGACGATTCGCTGGAAAACGCGCTGTTCTTCCGGGAAGGCTGTCCGGAACGTTTCCTGTTCCGGCCCGTGAACCGGCTGGATAAGGGCACCAGCGGGCTGATGATCGTCGCCCGCACCGCCCATGCCCAGCATCGCCTGCAGCAGATGCTGCACACACCATCCTTCCGCCGCAGCTACCTCGCCGTGCTGGAGGGAATCATGGATCCCCCGCAGGGCGTGATCGACGCGCCCATCGGCAAAGAAAAGACGGCCAGCATCCGCCGCATTGTCTGCGGGGACGGCAAGCCGTCTGTCACCCATTATGAAACTGTTCAGATTTCAGGCAATCGCTCGCTGGTGCGTCTCGTGCTGGAAACGGGCCGTACCCATCAGATCCGCGTACACGTGAGCCACATGGGCTGCCCTGTGTGCGGCGATTTTCTCTACGGCACGGAGCTGGAGGCTCTGCCGGGACGCTTTGCCCTGCATTCCGCCCGGATCGACCTGATCCACCCCATCACCGGGGAGGAAATGCACGTCGAATCTCCCCTGCCGCCGGAGCTTGCCGCGCTTATGTGAGGGCGCTCCGCAGCCATTGCAGCGCTTCCCGGCGCACGACTTCCAGTCGTGCATCCACCTGCTGCCAGTCCGCATCCGCCGTCTGATTCCCGCCGTAGAGCATGCGGGTCAGCTGGTCGATGCGGCTGTTTTTGCTTTCCGGGTCGTCCTCCCGGTAGCGGCGGAAAATATGCAGCTCCGTGTGCATGAGGGTGGCAAAGGCCGCGCCGTGGAAGCTGTCCGTGCAAAGGCACGCCGCGCTGCTGATCCATCCCAGCCACTCCTGCGGTGAGGCTCCGTCCGCCAGCGGCAGTCCCGCCTGATAGGACGCCTCCGTCACCGGCAGCACACGGATCGCCAGACCCTTTGCCACCGCCAGCTTTTTCACCCGCGTCCAGTAGCTTTCGTCGTTGCCGATGAAGTAGCACAGCAGGTACTTCTCATCCGTCTGCGGCCTTTGCGCCAGCGCAAGCCACTCGTCCCTGCCTACCAGCAGCACCGGATCAGGATTCACCAAAGGCCGCGTGCCAGTGATTTTTTCCATCAGCGCCGCGCCTTCATCCTCCCGGACTGACACGGCATGGAAACCCTGCGTCAGGCGGCGGATTTTCCGCGCCTTGCGGGGATGCTCCAGCCGGGCCACGCCAAGGGATGCGGCGTAGGATACCTTCCGCTGGCCCTTAGCGGCGAAATCAAGGAAGTACGCCGGGTTCAGCCACACCGGCGACCAGATCTGATCCGAACCGCACAGAAGGATATCATACTGCCCTGCCTGCTTCTTCAGCGCGCTGTGATCCTTGAGCGGCGGGGACAGCTTCATCTGCCGCTGATAGAACCGCCCAAAGGATTCCGCCTTCTCCCGCGCGCCCGGCCGGCCTGCCCGGACGGATTTCTTCCGAAGGCTCTCCAGCACCAGCTTTGGCGAGTTGCCGCTGCGCACAAGGTTCAGGATTTTTTCCTTTTTCGAGGGACGGTAGTCCATATGCTCCGCCTCAAAGCCCATGCGCAGCAGAATTTTTTGCAGCGCCCAGGCCTGCAGGGTGGAGCCGTAATTGTCGTTGTGCAAAAAGGTCATCACGCCAATGCGCGCCATGCTCCTCACCTCTTACGTTGATGGAATCATTATAGCACACCCTTGCCCGCGCCGTCAAAAAATGATACAATACACAAACCGAAGAAAGGAGGCGACCGGATGGGCCCTACAGTCGTCGTAGCCGAGAAGCCCAGCGTGGGCAGGGATATCGCCCGTGTGCTGGGCTGCCGCAGCCGCGGAGAAGGCTGCCTGTTCAACGATGAATACACCATCACCTGGGCCGTGGGCCATCTGGTGACGCTGCAGGAGCCGGACGAAATGGACGAACGCTACAAGCGCTGGTCCATGGAGACCCTGCCCATCCTCCCCGAGACCATCCCCCTCAAGATCATCCCCCAGACGAAGGATCAGTTTAAGACCGTCAGCCGCCTCATCTGCGCGCCGGAGACCACCTTCGTCATCTGCGCGACCGACGCGGGGCGCGAGGGCGAGCTGATCTTCCGCTACATATACGAGAAATCCGGCTGCAATAAGCCCATCTACCGGCTGTGGATCTCCTCCATGACGGACGAAGCCATCGCCGAGGGCTTCCGCACCATCCAGCCCGGCGAAAAGTACGACGGGCTCTACCGATCCGCCCAGTGCCGCTCCCAGGCCGACTGGCTGGTGGGCATGAACGCCAGCCGCGCCTTCACCCTGAAGTATGACGCACTGTTGTCCGTGGGCCGGGTGCAAACCCCCACGCTGGCAATCCTTGTAAAGCGCAGGCAGGAGATCGAAGCCTTCACGCCGGAGGAGTATGCCACGGTAACGGCGGACTTCGGCGATTATAAGGGCGTATGGTTTGACGAGAAGCTGAATCCCGACACCCATATTCCGAAAATCGAGACCGGCAAGGCCATTGCCCAGTCCGTAAAGGGAAAGACCGGCAGGGTGATATCCGCCGAGACCACCCGCAAGCGCGATGCGCCGCCCCAGCTCTACGACCTGACCAGTCTCCAGCGGGACGCAAACCGCCTTCTGGGCTTCACCGCCGACAAAACGCTGAAGGTAGCCCAGAGCCTGTACGAAAACCGCAAGGCCCTGACCTACCCCCGTACCGACAGCCGCTACCTGCCCCCGGATATGATCCCCCGGGTGGTGCAGACCATGAAGCTGCTGCCGCCCCCGTATCAGCCCCTTGTCCCCGGCGCACTGCCCGGCGGGAAGCTGTCCGTCAGCAAGCGCACGGTGGATGAAACCAAGGTCACTGACCATCATGCGCTGATCCCCACCGCCAACCGGGTGAATCCGGACGCCTTTGATCCGGATGAAAGGCAGCTGTACGATCTGGTGGCCCGGCGCATGCTGCAGGCGTTCTATCCCCCCTGCGAGTACGACGCAACGCGGGTGATCACGCAGGTGGAGGAGCATCGCTTCCGTACAGGCGGACGAGTGGTGCTGCACAACGGGTGGAAGGATATCCCCCCGCTGGCCAATCCTCCTGTGGTTAAAAAGAAAAGCAAAGCCGCCGAGGAGGAGGAAGCCGCCCTGCCGCCACTGTCCCCCGGCGATACCCGCACGGTGAAAAGCACCGAGCTGAAGCAGGATAAGACCAAGCCCCCGGCCCAGCACAACGACGCATCCCTTCTGCAGGCCATGGAGCACGCCGGACGGGATCTGGAGGACGAGGAGCTGGCCCGGCAGATGAAGGGCAGCGGCATCGGCACCCCCGCCACCCGCGCCGCCATCATTGAACGGCTGCTGAAGGTGGGCTACGCCGTGCGCAAGGGCAAGCACATCCTCGCCACGGACAAAGGCGTGCAGCTCATCGCCGTGATGCCCCATGAGATCGCCTCTCCCGAGATGACCGGTCGGTGGGAGCTGGCGCTGGACCGCATCACCGACGGCAGACAGGACGCGCAGCAGTTCATGGACGGCATCCGCCGCTTCAGCGCGTTTCTGGTAACCAGCGCGCAGCAGAGCAAATCCTCCGTGGTTTTTCCTGACGACGGGCGCAGAAAGCAGCGCAAGCGCACCCTCACCAGCCGCGCCGCAGCGGTGGAGGGAGCGGTATGTCCCCTGTGCGGCAAGGGCGGCGTGAGGGAAAACGCCCGCACCTTCTTCTGCGATCAGGCGGAGAACGGCTGCCGCTTCACCCTGTGGAAGGATTGCCTCACAAGGGGCGGCGGGCCTGAAATGAATCAGAAGCTGCTGCTCATGCTCCTGCGCGACCGTCAGGTGCGGGGCTCCACAGGCGTGATCTCCCTTCAGGGGGAGCAGATCGGCTTTTTCCCTGCCGGCAGCCAGTCGCCAAGCGTGGTGCGCTCTATCGCCTACAGCAAGTAAGGCTTGCTTTTTACCCTGCGTCAGGCTACAATAGAAACCAGACATCAATCCACGTTCCTGTGGAAGAAAGAAGGCATATCGTTATGGCTCAAATGCGCAAGCGCAGCGAGATTGACGCGCGCTACAAGTGGAATCTGGATCATATCTTCACCTCCGTGGAGGAGTGGGAAAAGGCTTATGCGGAGATCGCCGCCATGGTGGAGAGCTACAAGGCCTACGACGGCAAGGTAGCAGAAAACCCCAAGGCCGCCATCCGTGATTATTTCGCCATTGAGGACAAGGGCACGCCCGTGTACTGCTACGCCTTCCTGCGTCAGGAGGCCGATAACGCCGACGCGGAGGCTCAGGCCCTGAAGGACCGCGCCATGTCCCTGATGGTGAAGCTGGGCACCGTCACCGCCTGCCTGCAGCCCGAGCTGCTGGCTATGGACGACGCTGCGCTGGAAGCGCTGATGAACGATCCCGAGATGGCTGATTATGACGCCTTCCTGCGCAACATGCTGCTGGAGAAGCCCCACACCCTGCCCAAGGAGCAGGAGAAGCTCATCGCCATGATGGGTGAGCTGGCTCAGGCGCCCGACACCATCTACACCATGCTCACCAGCGTGGATATGAAGTTCCCCTCCGTGCAGCTGCCCGACGGTACCGAGGCGCCCCTGTCCGACGGCACCTGGTCCTCCTTCGTGCGCCACAGCGACCGTGAAGTCCGCCGCGACGCCTTTGAGAAGATGTTCTCCACCTACGGCAAGCACGGCAACACCATTGCCGCCACCTATGCCGCCAGCGTGAAGAAGGACACATTCCAGGCCAACGCCCACAAATACTCCTCCGCCCGCGCGGCGAAGATGGATCCTCTGCAGATCCCCGAGGAGGTCTACGACAATCTGGTCAGCGTCATCCATGAGTATCTGCCCGTGCTGCAGGATTACCTCCAGCTGCGCAAGAAGCTGATGGGCGTGGACGAATTGCACATGTACGACCTGTACACTCCCCTTGTCAGCGACTTCGACATGGAGCTGAGCTACGACAAGGCCTTTGATATGGTTTGCGACGGCCTGAAGCCCATGGGCGAGGATTACGTGGCCAAGCTGCGCGAGGCCCACGACAACGGCTGGATCGACGTGTATCCCGCCGAGAACAAGTCCTCCGGCGCTTTCTCCATGGGCGCGCTGCGGGACGTGCACCCCTATGTGCTGCTCAACCACAACGACAACCTGTCCGATACCTTCACCATCGCCCATGAGCTGGGCCACTCCATGCACTCCTATTATTCCAATCAGCAGCAGCCCTCCGCCAAGTCTGATTACAGCCTGTTCGTGGCTGAGGTTGCTTCCACGGTGAACGAAGCCGTCATGCTCAAGAAGCTGCTGAAGGATCTGCCCGAGAAGAAGGCGCAGGCGTATCTGCTGAATCATCAGCTGGAGAAGTTCCGCACCACCGCCTTCCGCCAGACCATGTTCGCGGAGTTTGAGAAGATCAGCCACGAAATGGCCGCCAAGGGTCAGCCCCTGACCATGCAGGCGCTGAACAAGGCCTACTATGAGCTGAACCAGCTGTATTACGGCGACAGCTGCGTGGTGGACGAGCTGATCCAGAACGAGTGGATGCGCATCCCCCACTTCTACCGCTCCTTCTATGTGTATGTGTACGCCACGGGTCTGTGCGCCGCCATGAGCCTGGGCGACCGCATCCTCACCGAGGGCGAAAACGCCGTGAGCGATTACCGCAAGTTCCTGTCCGCAGGCTGCTCCGTGCCGCCCATCGACGCGCTGAAGCTGGCCGGCATCGACATGTCCCGTCCGGAGCCCATCCGCAAGGCCATGGAAGTGTTCAAGGCTTCCGTGGAGCAGTTCCGTCAGGCCGTGGAGGATTGATATCATGATGAACGGTTACGACAAGCAGGAGGCACTGGCATTCATCGTGCAGCGCATCGACCCCAAGGCCCACAAGGAGCTGAAGGGCAAAATCGAGAGCCTGATCAGCCAGGCCATCGACGCGGATATGGCCTTCATGCACGAGAACGGCGTGCTTGACGCTGACGGCAACGCCGGCGACAACTACTACGAGGACGACGACGCCTTCGAGTACATGGTGGAAGCGCTGGTGGCGCAGAATGATCTGACCCCCGAGCAGGCTGTGAAGGTGGCCTCTCTGGTGGACGACTACATGGACTGCCAGCAGGACTATCTGGAGCACAAGGGACTCGTGGACTGGGAATAAAGAAAACTGTGCAGAATAGTATTCTGCACAGTTTTCTTTTCATTGAATATTCTTGAGACTTTCAAGCATTACAATTGGATTGCATTTTACCAAATCCAATTCACTAACGATGTTTCCATCTTCATCAGCAAGATAAGCAAAACGGTCATGCCAGTTTGTATTTCTTGCAGCTATCTTCATTGCTACCTGATCCTCAAGGAAGATACTCACTGTTCCATTTTTCGCATCCCATTCATATTCAGCATCTTCCCACGTGCCAAATCGCACGCTTCTTTCTCCAGAAAAGTATAGAATGCGACTTTCATCCCTACGCGCTTTCCAGGTCGTTCCTGCTAATGTAGGAATAACGCTAATACCTTTCTTCACCAAATTATTGTAAATAATTCGATCAACAATACCCACAACCGTTACTCCACCATTCTCTCCAAACATATCGTAGCTTATATCAAGATAGTCACCCATAACCAATACTTTCAGATTGCTGTTCTCTGCAAATGCTTTTTCTTCTATTCCACCAACCATATATCCATCCAGTTGTGTTGGGACAACCACAATTTCCGAATCACCCAAATACTTCGAAATCATCACAAAGGTTTCTTCCTTATTTCCTCTGTAAGGGTAGTATACATAGTTTCCGCAGATGTACTCCACAGGCTTATACCCATCAGTAATAACACGTGTGTACTTCTGCCCTCCCATCCAAAGATACTGGCCATCAAAGCGCAGTGTATTGTACTCTGAAGGAATATTGAAAGATTGTCCACTACTGCAAATGGAATAATCTATCTCAATAGTATCCTGATTAACAATTCGATAAGTACCGCCTAATGTCGCCCATGCATCATCCACAATAACGCCACTATTTCTTAAAAATCCATCATTTTCGATAAGCAAAATGTTGTGATACCCGTACTCCATTGGTTTCCACCATTCGCCAACAATATTGTTAACTGTCAATTCGACACAAGGCGTAATCGGTTGATAATCTATCGATTCTGCCACAACCGTACTGCAACCAATCAAAACAAAAACCAATGCAAAAGCAAATATCCTCTTAATCATCTTCATTCTCCTCTGAAATAATCAAACAATGTTTTGATCTTCGGAATTTTCTCAAATTGGGTATCACCGCAGTGAATACAATGACGTCGTTGCTCTCCCTCTCTTTCTTTTGTTGCCTCAGAAATCACTTCCCACTCGGTATAGCTGTGGCCCAAAGCATTAAGCCGTTCACTTTCAAGTACTACACCGCAAACAGCACACTTTTTCTCATTCAAGCCATATTGTGTACAGCTTGCCTCACGAACGCGGATCCAATCTGTGATACTGTGTCCATATGCAGGCACCGATTCCTCTGTCAATAGAGCGTTGCACTCTGCACAGTATTGCCTGCGAATTCCAGCAGCTGTGCAAGTTGGTTTCATTTCATCCTTCCAAATGTCAGGTTTATGGCCATTGGCTGGTATACTCTCGTTGCAAATCAGCAAGTTGCATACCGTACAACGCTGTTCTCCCCTCCCGGATGTACTGCAAGTCGCTGCAATCACAGGCTGCATGTCACCTGGAGTATGCCCCGATAAGGCCAATGCTTCCGTTGACAGTACTTCGTTGCACTTCACACATCGGACTACCTGAATACCTTGTTCCATGCAGGTCGAAGCTTCTAATGTCTCTTTTTCTCCCGGTATATGCCCAATCAAGGGTAGTTCCTTCGTATTTACTTCACTGTTACATACTGCACACTTCTTAACAGCTTGTCCGTTTTCTGTGTACGTTGGCGAAGTCTTGATTTGTTCCGACCCAAGCTGTATATGCTGCGAAGGAGAACACACACCCAAAAAAGCTTTCCCAGAAAACGAAGATAGTTCCAGCCCCCGTACCCTTATATAGTAATCATCACCAGCTTCCAAATTGACAGGAATAACAGCTGACGTAAAATCTGTTATGTACTGTTCATATTGATCTGTCAAGTACACCTTCAAACGCCCCTTGATCTGTTCGCTATACAAAAAGTGGACACCTGTTTCAGTTGCGGTAAACTTTACCCACCCGTAGCTATCGGAGATGTAATACTTTTCGCCGATATTGATCGACATACTCCCATTAAACGACTTATTCTTATTCATTATGAGTTGTGTCGGGCTTATCTCTGCAAAAGACATTCCCACCAGAAATACAAAAAGGCATACTAACGAAACAAGTGTGATTGTTTTTTTCATTTTTCCCCCTCCTTATATAAAGTATAAGCCGAATCAGCTTATTTGTCAATAAGCTGATTCGGCTTATAGCATACTATATCCGGGTGATGAATATGAGAGCTGTGATACCTTATCCGCGGATCCGCGATCTTCGCGAGGATCGTGACTGGAAGCAAGCCACCATTGCTTCCATGCTCAACATTACGCAGACCTGTTACAGCAA
>JAFURI010000123.1 GCA_017471885.1 Clostridia bacterium
CTCCATGGCAGCCATAGAGCCCATGCCGCGATACACCTTGAAGGAGCGGCCCTGATAGATCTCGGTAGCGCCGGGAGCTTCCTCGGTACCGGCCAGCATGGAGCCCAGCATGACGCAGGAGCCGCCGGCAGCCAGAGCCTTCACGATATCGCCGGAGTACTTGATGCCGCCGTCAGCGATGACGCGGATGCCGTACTTGTCGGCTTCCTCAGCGCAGTCCGCCACAGCGGTGATCTGGGGCACGCCGATGCCGGCCACCACGCGGGTGGTGCAGATGGAGCCGGGGCCGATGCCGACCTTGACGCAGTCCACGCCAGCGGCGATCAGGTCATGGGTAGCGGCAGCGGTAGCCACGTTGCCGGCAAACAGCTGCACGTCGGGGAAGCGCTTGCGGATAGCCTCCACCTGACGCAGCACGCCGACAGAATGACCGTGGGCGGTATCGATGGAGATCACGTCAACCTTCGCCTCCACCAGCGCGGCGATACGCTCGAACACGTCGCTGGTAACGCCCACAGCGGCGCCGCACAGCAGACGACCCTTCTCGTCCTTGGCGGAGTTGGGATACTTGGTGTTCTTCTCGATATCCTTGATGGTGATCAGGCCGCGCAGGTTGAACTCATCATCCACGATGGGCAGCTTCTCGATACGATGCTTGGCCAGAATATCCTTGGCCTGCTCCAGCGTGGTGCCCACGGGCGCGGTGATCAGGTTCTTGCTGGTCATGACCTCGTGAATGGGCTTGTTATAATCGGTTTCAAAGCGCAGGTCACGGTTGGTCAGGATACCCACCAGCTTGCCCTCGCGGGTGATCGGCACGCCGGAGATCTTGTAGCGGGCCATCAGGTTCTCGGCGTCCTGAATCAGATGCTCGGGAGACAGGAAGAAGGGATCGGTGATCACGCCATGCTCGGAGCGCTTTACCTTATCCACCTGAGCAGCCTGATCCTGAATGCTCATGTTCTTATGAATAATGCCAAGACCGCCTTCGCGGGCCATGGCAATGGCCATGCGGGAATCGGTCACGGTATCCATAGCGGCGGACATCAGGGGAATATTCAGCTTGATCCGCTTGGTCAGCTGGGTGGACAGATCAACATCACGGGGCAGCACCTCGCTCCTGGCAGGCACCAGCAGCACATCGTCAAAAGTGAGGCCCTCTCGTACAACCTTCTGCAGCATGGACGCATCCTCCTCCAAAAAAATACAGTCCTTAAGGTTACCTGAAAACTTCGGTGATTAAAGGTTATTTTATCAAAGGCTTTCGACAATGTCAATGGCTGTTGCGACCAATTTCCTCCCGAATTGACGAACTTCATCACGCTGAAATTTTCGTGAAAAACTTTTCATCCGGGCATAAAATGTGTTATAATAACGTTACAATGACAGGGGCGCTGCGGATGCGCGATATTTTCCGGCGCCGGCATACAAGAAAGCGAGGGATTTTGAATGACAACCAATTCCGTCATCACCATCGGCAGGCAGTTTGGCTCCGGCGGTCATGTGGTCGGCGAAAAGCTGGCCGAGCGTCTGGGAATCCCTTATTACGACAAGAACCTGCTGGCAGAGGCCTCCAAGGACAGCGGCATCTGCGAGGAGATGTTTGAGGATCACGACGAAAAGCCCACCCGCTCTCTGCTCTTCTCTCTGGTAACGGGCATGCAGCTGCGCGGCGACGCCAGCGCCATGTATATGGACATGCCTCTGAATCACAAGATCTTCCTTGCCCAGTTTGACGCCATCCGCCGCATTGCCAGCGAAGGCCCCTGCGTCATCGTGGGCCGCTGCGCGGACTATGTGCTCCGCGACAAGAAGGAAGCCGTCTCCGTGTTCGTCAAGGCGGACATGGAAAGCCGCAAGCAGCGCGCCATCGACCTGCACGGCGTGAGTCCGGACAAGGCGGAGGAGTACGTCCGCCGGGCCGACAAGCAGCGCGCCAGCTACTACAACTACTATGCCACCTCCACCTGGGGCGACGTGAACAACTACGACCTGTGCGTGGATACCGGAAAGATCGGCATCGACGGCGCGGTGGATCTGCTGGCAGAGTATATCCGGCTGCGGGAAAAATACCGCAAGTAACGCGAAACCGAGGTGATCCAATCCATGATCAGACGACTGGCCGCCCTTGTGCTGGCGCTGATGCTGCCCCTGTGCGCATCCGCCGCGCCTGCATGGCCCGACCAGACCGCAGGACAGGTGCGGCTGCGGGAATATATAAACCGCGTCAACATGAATCTGCAGTCTCTGGGGCAGGCTCCCGTGGACGCGCTGTACGAGTGCTATCCGTCCTTCGCATCGCTGGGCGTATCCAACCCGGCGGACGCTTCCATCCCCGGCAGCGTGGAGATGACCTTCGCCCTGTACGACAGCTGCCTGAACACCCTGCAGCTGCGCGTGAGCGATGCATCCCTGTTTTCTGCGGTGGCCGGAAGCTGCATTCAGGCGGCTTCGCCCACCTCCACCACGCTTGAGTCCGCCATGACCGATCCCGCCCGCTATGCCCAGCGCGTCATGAAGGAGCCCGGCAACTCCTTTGAGGATGCGGTGGATCCCCTTAACGGGCCCGCGCCCCGCATATACTACGCCTATTATCCCGATCAGTACAGCGACGGCGTCAGCTGGCTGCAGATGACGCTGATCTTCCCCCGGGGCGGCGTGACGGAAGCCTCCGCATCCGCCACCGAAACCCCTCCGCCTTCCCTGAGCGGCTACTATGACGATAACAGCGAAACCGGCTTTGAGCGCTATGATTACGACGGTCTGACTCATTTTGAGATTTTCACCACCGCCACGCCGGAGCCCGATTCCGCCGCCATGGACTGACCTGTTTAAAAGGCTGAAGCGCCGCTGACCGGCGCTTCAGCCTTTTTTTCAGTTTACCTGCACATGCTTGCGCATATGCATCAGCGCATTCTTCTCCAGCCGGGACACCTGTGCCTGACTGATGCCGATCTCCCCGGCCACCTCCATCTGCGTCCGTCCCTCAAAAAAGCGCAGGCGGAGGATTTTCTTTTCCCGCTCGTTGAGCCGCTGCAGCGCCTCCTTGATGGCCAGCGTTTCCAGCCATGCGTCGTCCCGGGCGGTTTCGTCCTTCACCTGATCCATAATGTACAGCGCGTCTCCGCCGTCGTTGTACACCGGCTCAAACAGGCTCACCGGATCCTGAATCGCCTCCAGCGCGAAGATCACGTCCTCCCGGGGAATCTGCATCTCCTGCGCAATTTCCGCCACGGTGGGCTCACGGTTCCAGCGGCTCTGCAGCCGATCCCGGGCCTGCAGGGCCTTGTAGGCCGTGTCACGCATGGAGCGGCTGACGCGGATCACGTTGTTGTCCCGCAGGTAGCGTCGGATTTCGCCGATAATCATGGGCACCGCATAGGTGGAGAAACGTACGTTCAGCGTGGTGTCGAAGTTATCCAGCGCCTTCATCAGCCCGATGCACCCCACCTGAAACAGGTCGTCCGCGTTCTCGCCCCTGCCGGAGAAGCGCTGAATCACCGACAGCACCAGCCGCAGATTGCCCTGAATGAACTCGTCCCGGGCGCGCTTGTCGCCCTCCTCCACCAGCGGAAACAGCTCCCGCATCCTCTCTGCCGACAGAACCGGCAGCGTTCCTGTATCCACACCGCAGATTTCCACCTTGCTGTAAGCCATCGTCATTCCCTCCTCCGATTCCGGATAAAGAGAGTATGGCTCAGCCGCAGCTCCGATAAACAATTCGGCAAAGGTAGACAAAAGAACCGGCACATATGTGCCGGTTCTTTTACTTAGTGACGGAACGCGCCAATGTAAGCAGCAGGTTTTGCGTCGCGGCATGTCTGTCACGTGCTGTGACTCCTGCAAGGGAAGTCAGCGCGTTACATACTGCCCGACCGGGATTCTTAAGGGATGAAATTCCTCAAGCGGGTTCCAAGGGCAGAGCCCTTGGCTTCCCCTTACCCGATATACTCCTTGCCGCCCATGTAGGGACGTAGAGCCACAGGGATGCGCACGCGGCCGTCGGCCTCCAGGTTGTTCTCCAGGAAGGCGATCAGCATGCGGGGCGGAGCCACGCAGGTGTTGTTCAGGGTATGAGCAAAGTACTTGCGGCCATCCTCGCCCTTCACGCGGATCTGCAGGCGGCGGGCCTGAGCGTCGCCCAGGTTGGAGCAGCTGCCCACCTCGAAGTACTTCTGCTGGCGGGGAGACCAGGCTTCCACGTCGATGGACTTCACCTTCAGGTCGGCCAGATCGCCGGAGCAGCACTCCAGGGTACGGACAGGCACGTCCAGCGTGCGGAAGAAATCAACGGTGTTCTGCCACAGGGTATTGAACCAGGTGGGGCTCTCCTCGGGCTTGCAGACCACGATCATCTCCTGCTTCTCGAACTGGTGGATGCGGTACACGCCGCGCTCCTCAATGCCGTGGGCGCCCACTTCCTTGCGGAAGCAGGGGCTGAAGGAGGTCAGGGTCTGGGGCAGCTGATCCTCGGTGAGAATGGTATCGATGAACTTGCCGATCATGGAGTGCTCGGAGGTACCGATCAGGTACAGATCCTCGCCCTCGATCTTATACATCATGTTCTCCATCTCCGCGAAGGACATGACGCCGGTCACCACGTTGCCGTGGATCATGTAGGGAGGAATGCAGTAGGTGAAGCCGCGGTCGATCATGAAATCACGGGCGTAGGACAGGATCGCGCTGTGCAGGCGGGCAATGTCGCCCATCAGGTAGTAGAAGCCGTTGCC
>JAFURI010000124.1 GCA_017471885.1 Clostridia bacterium
CGTTTAATCCTTTATTACTCTCGATCAGGTTTCCCTAATCGCAAGTCACTCATTCGGAATTACTGTCTTCCTATTTTGTTTGCGTTATCTTTTTCTGTATCGTTTTCAAGGTTCGGTGCTGTGCTCTCGCGAGTCAGCTTGGTTATAATAACACCGATCGCAAGATTTGTCAACACCTTTTTTCAAATTTTTTTAACTTTTTTTGAATCTTTTCTCAAAGGCGTACAGCCGCCATTTTCCTTGATTTTTCGTTCGCAAAGACCCCTACATATTGTAGGGGTCTGCATATCTATACACTATTCTCATTCGGATTTCGCACCCGCGTCCAGCACGGTTTCCACCACGCCGCCGCCGATACACTGATCGCCAAGGTACAGAACCGCGCTCTGACCCGGCGTGACCGCCCGCTGCGGCTCCAGAGAAGTAATCAGCAGCTTATCGCCGTCCAGCGTCACGTCCACAGGCTGATCCCCCTGCCGGTAGCGGAACTTGCAGGTGCAGCGCAGGGTATCACCCGGCTGAAGCGGCGCATCCCCCACCCATGTGACACCCGTGCACAGGCTGCGGGTGGAATACAGCTTGGGATGGTCCTCCCCCTGCGCCACCAGCAGACGGTTGCGCTCCAAATCCTTGCCGATGACGAACCAGCTGCGCCCGTCGCCGCATCCGCCGATGCCCAGACCCCGGCGCTGACCCAGGGTATAGTACATCAGGCCGTCATGACGGCCCACCGTCTTGCCGGACGGATCCACCATGTCGCCGGGCTGTGCGGGAAGGTAGGTGGACAGGAACTGCTTGAACTTTCTTTCACCGATGAAGCACACGCCGGTGGAATCCTTCTTCTGGCTGACGGGCAGGCCCTTTTCCTGCGCGATGCGGCGCACGTCAGCCTTGGTCATATGCCCCACGGGGAAGACGGCCTTCTTCAGCTGATGCTGATGCAGCATATAAAGGAAGTAGCTCTGATCCTTGTTCGGATCCGCGCCTCGCAGAAGATCGCCGTTTTCATTGGTCTGAACAAAGTGGCCCGTAGCCATTTTCGAGGCGCCCAGCTGCATGGCGAAATCCAGAAACGCGCGGAACTTGATTTCACGGTTGCACAGCACGTCCGGATTCGGAGTGCGTCCCGCCCGGTATTCCGAGAGGAAGTAGCTGAACACCCGATCCCAGTACTCCTGGGCGAAATTGACGGCATAATAAGGTATGCCGATCATATCGCAGACCTCGCGCACGTCTGCCCAGTCGCTTTCGGAGGTGCAGACGCCGCTTTCGTCCTTTTCCTCCCAGTTCTTCATAAATACGCCGATCACGTCGTAGCCCTGCTCCTTGAGCAGCAGCGCCGCCACGGAGGAATCCACGCCGCCGGACATGCCCACTACAATACGTTCCTTCATTCTTCTGCCTCCATCAGTCGGGCCAGCACCTGCTCTGCCACCGCTTTGCCGATTTCCTCCGGCGTGCGGGTTGCGTCCACCACGATAAACCGCTGGGGATCCCGCGCGATCAGCTCCCGGTAGGCCGCCTCGGTGCGGGCGTGGAAGCTGTCTGCTTCCATTTCCATGCGATCCAGCTCGGAGGCGGCGCTGCGGCGCTTCAGGCTCGTTTCATGATCAATGTCCAGATAAATCGTCGCCATGGGCAGGGTACCGTCCACCGCCGGTGCGTTGATGGCGAGAACCCGCTCCACGCCCAGCTGACGGCCGCCGCCCTGATAGGCCACGGAGGAATCCACAAACCGGTCACACAGGAGCACCTTGCCCGCATTCACCGCAGGACGGATAACCTCCCGGACGTGCTGGGCACGGGCTGCAGCGTAGAGCAGCGCCTCGGTGATATCCGTCATGCCCACGTTGTCCTTGTCCAGCAGAACCTCCCGGATCTTTTCGGACACCTTGCAGCCGCCGGGTTCCCGGCTGTGCACCACCTCGAAGCCGTATCGCTCCATGGCGTCGGTAATCAGGCGGATCTGGGTGGATTTGCCCGAGCCGTCCAGGCCCTCGATAGACAGGAACGCGCCCTGAGGATTTTCCTGCCCCGGGCAGAGGATATCGATCGCGTCCTGCACGGTGGCGGCGTAGGCGGTGCAGCCCGCCTGACGCAGCTCTTCCTCGCTGCCGTAGCCGAAGCCCACGCCCAGCGTGCTGATACCCACCTTGCGGCCGCCCTCGATATCAAACTTCCGGTCGCCCACCATCCACGCCTCGCCGTATTCCTCCGGCAAGGCGCGGCGGATGAGATCCTCCTTCTCCTCGCTGTGGAAACCAAGAGGACCGGCCACCGCGTCGATATACTTCTTCAGCCCGAAGTACTCCACAATCCTTTCGGAGGGCTCCTGCGGCTTGCCCGTGGCAATGCCGATCCAGCAGCCCTGACGCTTCAGCATCCGCAGCAGGCGGCGGATACCGGGAAACACCCGGTTCTCGAACAGGCCGGTGACCTGATACCGCTCCCGGTAGGTGCGCACGGCGCGGTCGACTTCCTCGCCCTCCATGCCCATGAACTCCCGGAAGGAGTACGTCAGCGGCGGGCCGATGAACTTGCGCAGCGTCGCCGCGTCCGGCACGGGATAGCCCATCTTCTCCGCAGTATAGCGCACGCAGTTCCAGATACCCTCCTCGGACTGGGTCAGGGTGCCGTCCAGATCAAAAATTACGCATTTTTCCCAACGCACAGCAGACAGTCTCCTTCCAGACCGAACCGCTGCTGCGATCCGGCATTTTCAAGCAATCGTACAATATCGGCGCTGATAACCTCGCCCGGGCACACCAGCGGGATGCCGGGCGGATACAGCCCTGCGGGGGCTGCGGCAATCCGCCCCTCCGCCCTCTCCAGCGGCACGTCCTCGCACGGGCCCATGACCGCCTGACGTACCTCCAGCACCCTTTCAGGCAGCGCCGGGGGATACGGCAGCGCCGCGGTCTGCGCCGCATCCGCAGGAATATCCTTCAGCGCGGCGGCAAGGCGGTCGAAATCCTCGTCCGTATCCATAGCGGAGAGAATCAGCACCACCCGGTGATGGTCGTGCATCTCCGCGTCAATCCCCTTTGCCTGCAGCTTTTCCGCAAGCGCCGCCCCGCCCTGGGGCGCGGCGATCACCAGCCGGGCGGGGTCAAACTCAAGCCCCAGCTCCCGCCAGAGGGCGTGAGCGTCCTGATAACCCAGTTCAGGCAGCAGAATGCGGATTTCCCCCGCCCGCTCCGCCACCCGCGCCAGCTCTTCCCTGCCCTTTTCTTCCATATACGCACGGCCGTCGTCGATGCTCATCAGCATAACGAAGGAGGGCGAGGAGGTCTGCTCCCGGCGGAGAATCCGCATGGCGCGGCTGCGGAACGCGCCGTCCTTCAGGTGCAGCACAGCGGAGCCTGTCAGCCCGGGCAGCGTTTTGTGCACGGACTGCACCCATGCGTCCGCTCCCAGCGCGCCGGCGGATTTCACACCCGCAATCCATGGCAGATGCGCGCCGTGAGCCTCGTCCACCACCACGCGGACGCCCAGCGCATGGGCCTCGCGGATAATCCGCTCCATTTTCAGGCAGCAGCCGTAGAAGTCGGGACGGGTCAGCAGCAGCGTCTTCGCCTCCGGATAACGCCGCAGCGCCGCCAGCACGTCCTCTTCACGGATATGGCAATAGCCGTCCTTCTCCTGCGTCACGGGAATCCACCGTGCCTTCAGCCCACCCAGCACGCAGCCGTTCACTGCGGACATGTGGGCGTTGCGGGGCAGGATCACCGTATCGCCCTCGCCGGCCCACAGCTGCAGCATCACATGGATGCCGCTGGTGGAGCCGTTGTGCAGAAAGAGCGTCTCCGCTGCGCCCGCCGCCTGCGCGTAGAGCTTTTCCGCCCGGAGAATACCGTTCTCCGGCGTGTACAGGTCGTCGGTCAGGGGCAGCTCGGTAGTGTCCAGCGCATACAGATCCCTCTGGTCAAAGGGCGCGCGGCCCTTGTGTCCCGGCATGTGGAAGCTGCCCCGGCCGGACGCGGCGGTCAGCATGTCATAAATCGGTCGCATAGATGCTCCTCAGCCCATCGCCCAGACGGCACGGGCCATATTCTCAATAGTCTCACGGGCCTCCAGTACCTGCAGCCACCTTTGCGGTACCGCCTGCACCCCCTGCCATGCGCCCAGGATATTGCCGGCAACGGCGCCTGTGGAGTCGCTGTCTCCCTTATGGGTAACGGCGGCGCAAAGACAGTCCTCCATGCTGTGCGGATACTTCAGGCAGCAGTATACGGCGATAGCCAGCGCCTCGTCGCCCACCCAGCCCTCGCCCAGATGGTCAATGGCCGCCTCGTCGGGGTGATCCTCCCGGGCCAGCTTCACCGCCCGGTGGATCAGACTGCGGAATTCCAGCATCTGCGCGAACACGCCGCTGCTCTCGCCTTCATCCGCTTCGCAGCCGTCGGCGGAATCCACCTGCGGGGCAAACAGCTCCCATATGCAGTCAAGGGATGCCAGCACAATCTCCTCCAGCGAAGCCGCTTCCTCCGTCAGAATGCGATGAATCATATCCGCCAGCATGGCCGCAGGTACATAGCCCATCAGATGACTGTGGGTGATCGCCGCCGCCCGGGCGCCCTGCAGCGCGTAAACCTCTTCACCGCCATCCAGCAGCTTCAGCATGCCGCAGGGCGCGGTGCGCATCACGCCGCCGCAGCCCTTGGAGCGGTTGATCGGCTCCTCCAGCGTGCCCATTTTGCCTGATTCCAGCGCGCCCAGGCAGGTATTGCCCGGCGCACGGCGGTGATGCAGCTCGCTTACCGGCAGCAGCATGCTTTCCGAATGATAAATTCCCCGCAGGCGGCGATAGCCCTGGGTGTGCATCCAGTCCAGATAGGACTGGTAGATGCATGCCGTCACGTCCCGGCCATGACGCAGGCTGCACAGCATGCCCTCTGCGGTGAAGAGCGTCATCTGCGTATCGTCGGTGATTTCGGCCACGCCGCCGTTCAGCTGCATCTCCCTCACGCCCGCGTCGCCATAGCGGCTGCGGATCATCTCGCCCGAATAAAACTCCACCGGATTGCCCAGCGCGTCGCCGCAGGCTCCTGCCAGAAAACAGCCCAGAATCCGATCCAGCCTGTCCATATGCTCGCCTCCGTATCACGTCTTCGTATGCCAGGGATCCTCCTCTTCGCGCATGCGGCGTATTTTCCACAGCCGGAAAATCACCGACGGCCAGAAAGCCAACGGCCCGCCCGCTATCAGGATCACATAATAGATTGTCGCGCTGCCCGCGTCGGGCGTCATTCCCCTGTATACCAGGGAGGAAAACCATCGCCAGCACACGCACCATCCTCCCAGGATGGTACCGCCCAGCAGCGCACAGAGCAGCTTCTCACAGGGCAGCTGTACCAGCCAGCCGCTGCCCTTCAGCAGCGCGCCCATCACCGGCATCCCCGCAGCAAAAAACGCCGCCGAGATCTTCAGCTCCCGCCGGATGCGCTTCGCATCCTCCTTTTGCTGATGCAGCATCCGCGCCGCCTCCCTCCGCAACTCTCCTTACAGTATAGCACACCCTGCGCGGCGCTTCAAGCAAAGGGGGGGCATCGGGGCCTTCGGCCCTTTTTTCCGCCCGTCTTGGGTGACGGTTGAGGGGTACGCCGCGTCCCACCCTGACCGCCGCATAAATGGTTGGGTACACAAGTCAGAAAAGCTGCAGGCTCCGCATCACGGCGCGTCTGTAAAGAAAAGAGTCAAAGACTCCGCCGTGACCCCAGCACAAAAGCGCACAGGCTATGCCTGTGCGCTTTCCCGATCATGCAACAGAACGCCCCGGCGGCTCCGCCGCCGGAAACGGGATTCTTAAGGGTCGAAGGCCCTTAAGCGAGAGTCCAGAGGGCAGAGCCCTCTGGCAGGGGGTGTCGGGGACAGAGTCCCCGACCGGGGTGC
>JAFURI010000015.1 GCA_017471885.1 Clostridia bacterium
AGGAGGGATAACAGTGTCCGAGGTACGAGTCCGCGAGAATGAGTCTCTGGAGAGCGCTCTGAAGCGGTTTAAGCGCCAGTGCGCCCGCGCAGGCGTCATTCAGGAAGTTCGCAAGCGCGAGCATTACGAGAAGCCCAGCGTCAAGCGTAAGAAGAAGGCTGAAGCTGCCCGCAAGCGCAAGTACTAATTTGTGCAAAACACCCTTTCCCATCATGCATGGGGAAGGGTTTTTGTTTGCCCTTTTCCGACTTCATTCACGAAAAATTCACGCATTTCGCTCTTGCGCAACCTCTGCGGTTTTGCTATACTACATTTAACCGTTGCATCTTATGAACACAGGAAGAATTGTATGATTTATTGCTTTCAGCTGCTTCCACATGCAAACATCCGATATCAGGAATCCCTTGACCAGCTTGGCTCTGCGGAGCTTTCCTGTCTGCTGCGCGCCATCGGCTGCGAGGCTTCTTCCCTGTCCGTACGCAATATCGGCGGGGCCTCTTTCCTTACCTTTGACGCGCCGGAGCTGACCAACCGTCAGCTGCACCTTCTTGCCCGGCACAGCGCCATGCTGCTCATGTGCAGTATGGAGGGCGATCTGCTGCGCCCGCTGGATATCCCCCGCCCCGACTATCTCCCCCGCGATCTGGCGGAGGTGCTCAAGTACAAGGGCAAAACCAGCGCGGTCTTCACCTCCATGATGATCGACGTAGCGCTGGCCGCCAGCGACTTTTTCCATCAGGCAGAGCCGGTCACGGTGCTGGATCCCATCTGCGGTCGCGGCACCACCTGCTTCTGCGCCCTGCAGCGGGGCATGAACGCCGTGGGCGTCGATATTGACCGCCGCGATCTGAAGGAATGCGCCGACTACTTCAGCCGTTATCTGCAGTACCACAAGCTGAAGCATCGTCTGGATCAGTCTGCCCGCACCGTGCGCAAAACCTCCGTCCCGGAGGCGCTGTACACCCTTGCGGACAGCAAGGAGCATTATCAGCAGGGCGATACCCGCACGCTGCGCCTGCTTCAGGGCGATACCGGGCTGACCGGCGAACTGCTGCGCAAGACGCCTGCGGAAATTCTGGTGGCAGATCTGCCCTACGGCGTGCAGCACGCCCCGCAGGACGGACACAAGGCCGAAAGCTTCACCGCGCTGCTCCAGCGCGTCCTGCCTTCGTGGAAAAACGCGCTCAAGCCCGGCGGCGCAATGGCCGTCAGCTTCAACACCCTGACGCTGCCCCGCAAAAAGCTCGTTGAGCTGATGGAGGGCGCAGGGCTCCGCGTGCTGACCGAAGCCCCCTACGATTCCTTTGAGCACTTTGTGGAGCAGGCTGTCACACGCGACGTGGCGGTTGCCCGCAGGGAATAATCCTGTTTGTTCCAACGTTTCATTCATAGATACAGCTGATCCGATCTTTAGGAGGCAAATCAAGTGGACACCGTCGAACTTTCGTCCAAAACAGTCATCGAGCTGCGCAAGCTGGCCAAGGAGCACGGCGTTACGCTGGGCGCGGGCGTCAACAAGGAAGCCATTATCGCAAAGATCGCCCAGGCGCTGGGCTCCTCCTGCGCGCCCGCCGGGCAGGAAGCTCCCGCTCCCGCCCCTGCCCCTGCTGCCGCTCCCGCACAGCCCCAGAGCGTTGCGGAGCCCGCTCCCCAGCCCAAGGCCGAAGCGCCTGCAGCCGCACCCCAGTACAAGGCTGCCTGGCACAACCCCGGTCCGCGCTACAACAGCAAGCCTGCTTATCAGGCTCCTGCCTATCAGCAGCGGCCCAATGCATCCTCCGGCTCCTGGCAGACCTCCCGCATCCCTGCCGCAGATCAGCCCCGCCCTGCCGCACCCCGGCCCAGCTTCACGCCCCGTTTCGGCCCCGGCGCAAGGAGCGAGGAGCCTGCATATCAGCAGAATGCCCGGCATGAGGACGACTACCGCCCCTACCGGCAGGAGCAGCCTGCCCGCACGGGATACGGCCCCGCCGCACAGGAGCGCCGCAGCTATGACGCACCCCGCGCCTATGACAATCCCCAGCGGCCCGCCTACTCCGATCCCGGCTACGATGCGCCCGCCTATCAGCCTCGCCAGTCCGGGTATGATCAGCGGCCCCGCTATGACCAGCGGCCTGCCTATCAGGCGCCCCGTCGTGACGGCGTCTATGCCCCCCAGCAGGAAAATCAGCCCAATCCGGCTGTGAACGAGCTGCTTACCGCAGGCGAATGCCTTGACGGCTCCGGCGTGCTGGAGCTGCATCCCGACGGCTACGGCTTCCTGCGCTCGGACAACTTCCTGCCCTCCGGCAAGGACATCTACGTCGCCATGGCCCAGATCCGCCGCTTCGGTCTGCGTACCGGCGACTATGTGGTTGGCAAGACCCGTCCCCAGCGCGACGGCGACAAGTACGCGGCACTGCTGTATATCACCGAAGTGAACGGCGTGCCTGCAGACGAGCTGGCCAGCCGCCCCTCCTACGAGGAGCTGACCCCCGTCTACCCCTCCCGCCGCATTGATCTGGAGGCCCACGACGGCAAGCATGTGGATTCCATGCGTCTGGCGGATCTGATCGCGCCCATCGGCTTCGGTCAGCGCGGCCTGCTTCTCTGTCCCCCTGACACCGGCAAGACCGAGCTTCTGCGCGACTTCGCCAACGCCGTCACCGCCAATTATCCCGACGTAACGGTGATGATGCTGCTCATCGACGAGAATCCCGAGGACGTGACCTGCTTCCGCGAGCAGGTGAACTGTCAGGTGCTGGCCTCCACCTTCGACCAGCCGCCGGAGAATCATCTGCGGCTGACGGAGATTGTGCTGGAGCGCGCCCAGCGTCTGGTGGAGCAGGGCCGGGACGTGATCGTCTTCGTGGACAGCCTGACCCGTCTGGCCAAGATCTACACCACCTCCGCCGCCCAGCAGGGCCGCGGCGCGCCCGGCATGGTGAATCCCTCCAGCCTGTTCCGCGCCAAGAAGCTCTTCGGCGCAGCCCGCTGCATGAAGGAGGGCGGCAGCCTGACCGTCATCGGCGCGATGAACGTGCAGAGCGGCAACAAGGTGGACGATACCATCGTGGAGGAATTCAAGGGTACGGCCAATATGGAAATCTGGCTGGACGCCGATCTCGCCCGCGCAGGCGTATCCCCCGCCATCAACCTGCAGCTGTCCGGCACCAAGCGTGCCGAGCTGCTGCTGACCCCCGCCCAGCTGGAGGGCCTGAACCTGATCCGCTCCATCATGACCTCCGCCCGCTCGGTCACCGCCGTGCCTCAGCTGCTTTCCATGATGGACAAGGCTGACGGCAACGACGACCTGATGCTGAAAATCAAGGACTGGGTAGCCCTGATGAACGCCAAAGCCTGAGCAACAAAATTTCTCAAGATGTAAAAAAGCCCTTGCAATCGCGCTCCGGTTATGGTACAATAGCCCATGCGGCAACAAGCCGATCATTGCATACGCGAAAGAGGTGAAATCGCAATGAAGGAAAAGATCCATCCTAACTATGGCAAGTGCATCGTTCGCTGCGTGTGCGGTGAGACGTTTGAGACCGGCTCTACCAAGAAGGAACTGAAGGTGGATATCTGCTCCAAGTGCCACCCCTTCTACACCGGCAAGCAGAAGCTGGTGGATACCGGCGGACGCGTCGATCGCTTCAAGAAGCGCTTCGGCCTGGCCTAATGCAATCCATGCAAGACTACAGCGTGTTGAAAGACACGCTGTTTTCTTTTTGCCTGTTTGAGTCAACTGAAACAGGTGTAAATAGCTGATCATGCAGGGATTCCCCCGCCCTGCGTCGAATAGATGAATTTGGTTTGTTATGCACAGGCCGGACCATCACCGTACAACCCGCACTATTTGTGCAGAAACGAGGTTATGATTTATGTCTGATAAGAACCTGAAGAAGCAGGCCGCCTGCCCCCGCGTGGATATCGGCGGTCAGGCCGTCATGGAGGGCGTGATGATGAAGGCCCCCGATGCCATCGCCATCACCGTGCGCCGTCCCGACGGCTCCATGGTCGTCAAGCGTCAGGAGTACACCCCCGCCGCAAGGAAGCACAAGTGGCTGGGCTGGCCCATCATCCGCGGCGTGGTCAACATGGGCAGCATGCTGGGCATGGGTATGAAGACGCTGGAGGAGTCTACCAAGATGCTCGGCGTGATGGACGAGGAACCCACCAAGTTTGAGAAGTGGCTGGCTCAGAAGCTGGGCAAGGGCATCGACAAGGTGGTCATGGCTGTGGCTGTGGTGCTGGCGGTGCTTCTATCCGTGGGCCTGTTTATCCTGATCCCCTCCGCCGTGGAAACCGGCCTGATGGCCATCGGCGTGACCGGCACCCCCGCCACCCTCATCGGCGGCATTGTGAAGATCCTGATCCTCATCGGCTACATGATCTTCTGCGGCTTTGTGCCGGACGTGCGCCGCACCTTCCAGTATCACGGTGCGGAGCACAAGACCGTGTACTGCAACGAAAACGGTCTCCCCCTGACCCCTGAAAACGCCGCTCAGTTCACCACCCTTCACCCTCGCTGCGGCACCGCATTCCTGCTGATTGTGTTCGTCATCAGCATGCTCCTGTTCCTTGTGGTGGGCCGGGGCATCAATGTGTGGATCTGGCGTTTCCTGCTGCACCTGGCGCTGCTGCCCGTGGTGGCCGGCGTAAGCTACGAAATTCTCAAGGGTCTGGCCCATGCCGACGGCCCCGTGATCCGCGCCCTGCGCTGGCCCGGTCTGCAGATGCAGCGCCTGACCACCAAGCAGCCTGACGAAAAGATGCTGGAGGTCGCCATTGTCTCCATGAACGTGGCGCTCCACGGCCTGCCGGAGAACGCACCCAAAACCGAGGACGGCTACACCATCCTGCACTCCTACAAGGAGAGCGAGAAGGGCTACCGCTTCCCTGCGGAGAATGAAGCATGAACCCCCGGCAGCTGATCCGCGAAACCGCCGCGCTGTTCCGCTTCGCCGGGATCCCCGATCCGGATGTGGACAGCGCGGAGCTGCTTGCCCATCTCACCGGACGGCAGGCGCTGATGCTCCGCCTGGATACGGATACCCTCCTGCCCGACAGCGTGCTGGAAGCCTACGCCGCGCTGCGGGATCAGCGCCTGCAGCGGATTCCCCTGCAGTACCTGACCCATGAGCAATCCTTTCTGGGCCGGAGCTTTTATGTGGATGAGCGGGTGCTGATTCCCCGCCCGGAGACCGAGCTGCTGGCAGAGCGGGCCATCGAAGCACTGCGGGGCAAAGCTTCTCCCCGCGCGCTGGATCTGTGCTGCGGCAGCGGCTGTCTGGCGGTATCCATGGCGCTTTCCTGCCCCCATGCGCAGGTGCATGCGACAGATCTGTCCCCGGACGCGCTGGACGTCACCGCCCGGAACGCAAAGACGCTGGGCGCGGAGGTGACGCTGCATCAGGGCGACCTTCTCGCCCCGGTGGACGGTCTGGATTTCGACCTGATCGTCAGCAATCCGCCCTACATCCCCGCTGAAGAATGCCGGCAGCTTCAGGACGAAGTCCTGCGGGAGCCGAACATGGCGCTGGACGGCGGTGCAGACGGCCTTGACTTCTACCGCCGCATTGCCAGGGAGGCGCAGACGCATCTGCGTCCCGGCGGAATCGTACTGATGGAGGTGGGCTGGGATCAGGCGGAAAAGGTGTGCGAGCTGTTCCGTCATTCCCCCTTTACCATGGTAACCGCTCACGAGGATTATCAGCACATCCTGCGCATGGTGCAAGCGAGGACGTAAATGTTCGACAAGTATGAATGGATTTCCGCGCGGTACGAGGAGCTGTCCGAAGCCATCGCACAGCCGGAAATCATTGCCGATCCGGCGAAATATCAGGCCTGCCTGAAGGAGCGCTCCCAGCTGGAGGCGCAGCGGGAGGCCTGGCGGGAATACCGGCTGCTGCTGCAGCACATGGCGGAAGCAGAGGAAATGCTCGCCGATCCGGATCTGTCCCATGAGGCCGAGCAGGAGCTGCAGGCTCTCCGGCCCCGCAAGGCGGAAATGGAGCATCAGCTGCGTCTTCTTCTGCTGCCCCGCGATCCCCACGAGGACAGCAACGTCATCATGGAGGTGCGCAGCGGCGCAGGCGGCGAGGAGGCTGCTCTGTTCGCTGCGGTGCTGGTGCGCATGTACAGCCGCTGGGCCGAGCGCCACGGCTTCCGGGTGGAGCCCATTTCCACCAGCGATACGGAGCTGGGCGGCGTTAAGGAGGCCGTGTTCAGCCTGAATGGCCGCGGAGCCTTCAGCCGCATGAAGTACGAGAGCGGCGTACATCGTGTACAGCGGGTACCCGTCACCGAATCCAACGGCAAAATCCAAACCTCCACCTGTACCGTGGCCGTGCTGCCCGAGGCGGAGGAAGTGGAGCTGCATATTGATCCCAAGGATATCCGGGTGGACGTGTACCGCTCCACCGGGCACGGCGGCCAATGCGTCAATACCACGGACAGCGCCGTGCGCATCACCCACCTGCCCACCGGCGTGGTAGTGACCTGTCAGGATCAGAAAAGCCAGTTGAAGAACCGCGACAAGGCCCTGCAGGTGCTCCGCGCCCGTCTGCTGAAGAAGATGCAGCAGGAGCAGGATGCGCAATATGCCCTGAACCGGAAGGATCAGGTAGGCACCGGTGACCGCAGCGAACGGATCCGCTCCTACAATTTCCGCGAAGGACGGGTCACCGATCATCGTATCGGGCTTACGCTGTACCGCATCGCGGATATTGTGGACGGCGATCTGGACGAGATCATCGATGCGCTGCGCCGTGAGGAGCAGGCTGAACTGCTTCGCGCCCAGAGCCTCTGATATGAACGAAAGAAGGATTTCCATGATGACCACGCAGGTGCTTCCTGCTGACGATAACGCGCTCGCGCTGGCGGCAAGGCTGCTGGCAGAGGGCAAGCTGGTGGCCTTCCCCACCGAGACAGTGTACGGTCTTGGCGCCAATGCACTGGACGCACAGGCCGCGATGGGAATTTTCGCTGCCAAGGGCCGCCCTGCGGATAATCCGCTGATCGCCCACATCCACGACGGCAGCCAGCTGGAGCTGCTCTGTGACGTTCCGCCCATCGCGGAAAAGCTGATGAACGCATTCTGGCCCGGCCCGCTGACGCTGATCATGCCCCGCAGGCCCGGCGTACCGGACGCCGTCACCGCAGGGCTGGACACGGTTGCGGTACGCATGCCCTCCCATCCGGTGGCCATGGCGCTGCTGAAGGCCGTGAATCTGCCCATCGCTGCGCCCAGCGCCAACCGCTCCGGCAAGCCCAGCCCCACCGCCGCCCGGCATGTGCTGGACGACATGGACGGCCGTATCCCGCTGATCATCGACGGCGGCAGCTGCGACGTGGGGCTGGAATCCACCGTACTGGACGTGTGCCACGGCAGGCCCTGCATCCTGCGACCGGGCGGAATCACCCGGGATATGCTGGAAAGCGTGGTCGGCCCCGTGGACGTGGCCGGCAGCGTGCTGCGTCCCCTGCAGGAGGGCGAAACTGCCCTGTCCCCCGGCATGCGCTACAGGCACTACTCCCCCGACGGACAGGTAACGCTGGTGGAAGGCGGCGAAAGCGACGTGGTTCCCGCGCTGGTGCAACTGTACCGGCATGCGGAGGATAACGGCCACAGGGCCTGCGTTATGTGCTTCACCGAGCATGTACCCGCCCTTGCCGGCTGCCGTCCCCACGACATCGGCAGCAAGGATCGCCCTGAAGAGGTTGCCCAGCGGCTGTTCGATACCCTGCGCCGTCTGGATGACGAGCATATGGACGTAATCTTCTCCGAGGTTGTGCCCGCCGAGGGCGTCGGTCTGGCGGTAATGAACCGTCTTGGCCGCGCCGCTGCCTTCCGGAGCATCCGCGCCCGGGACGTGCTGGAGCAAGCCCGATAACGTAAACAATCCCTCTGATCCTGACGGATCAGAGGGATTGCGCTTTATTTACACGTTTTACACAGTTTCCGCCGTTACGTTCTCCATCACCACGGAGTCGGCGTTGATCAGCGTCAGGCCGGTAAGGCCCCTTGCCCGCACGTTCTTCAGGGTAATCTCCTTCAGATGCATTTCCGGCAGGCCCTGCAGGAAGATGGCGTTGCCTGCGATGGTCTCGCTTTCTATGTCGCGGATGGTAACGCCCCGGATCTCCGGCGTTTCCCCGCTGACGGGCTCCGCCTGCGATGGATCATATTCCTCATGGGAGTAGAACTGGTCGATGTAGATGGCACCGCGGAACCAGCGGCAGTCCCGGTGTTCCAGGCTGTGGTTGTAGTGCTTCAGCCGCTCGTAGGTGATGTTGCGCACATAATTGCCTCTGCCGCGGATGGCCTTGACGCTGGCCAGCGAGTAGGTATCCTCAAAGACGCAGTCCCGTACCGTCACGTTG
>JAFURI010000125.1 GCA_017471885.1 Clostridia bacterium
GCCAGACCTGTGTGATGAACATCTGGATCGGTGACGGCTTTAAGGATGTTCCCGCCGACCGCATGGGACCCAGAATGCGCTACAAGCAGTCTCTGGACGAGATCCTGTCAGAGACCTTTGATTTTGACAAGGTCAAGCCCTGCGTGGAATCCAAGGTGTTCGGCATTGGCGTGGAAGCCTACACCGCCGGCAGCGCCGAGTACTCTCTGGCCTACGCAGCCATGAATCCCGGCAAGTGCATTCCTCTGATGGACAACGGTCACTATCATCCCACCGAGGTCGTGTCCGATAAGATTCCCGCCCTGCTGGCTTTCTTCCCCGAGCTGGCTCTGCATGTGACCCGTCCTATCCGCTGGGACTCCGATCATGTGGTGCTGCTGGATGACGAGACCAAGGAAATCTGCAAGGAGATCGTGCGCTGCGGTGGTCTGAATGGTCGTGTGCACATCGCACTGGACTATTTTGACGCCTCCATCAACCGCGTATCTGCGTGGGTCACCGGCTTCCGCAATGCCCAGAAGGCTCTGCTGATGGGTCTGCTGACGCCCAATGAGGAGTTCAAGAGCCTGCAGGATAACGATCAGTTCACCGAGCTGATGGTTCGTCAGGAGGAGCTTAAGACCATGCCCTTCGGCGAGGTCTGGAATGAATACTGCCGCCGTTGCGGCGCACCCGAGGACGGCCAGTGGTTCAAGCAGGTGCAGCAGTACGAGCAGGACGTGCAGCTCAAGCGCGTGTAATCTCATCCTTTGTACGAGAAGATAAGGAGGAAACGTCCCATGTCCATGACTGATATCTCCATCGTTAAGAAATATATCCGTATGTGCAACGACGGCTGGCTGCAGGGTTGGCACGAGCGCAACGGCGGCAATCTGACCTACCGCCTGACCAAGGAAGAAGTGGCTGAAATGAAGCCCTACTTCGACGAGACGCCCCGTCCCTGGGTCAACATGGGCGTAACCGGCGAAAACCTGGCCGGCGAGTACTTCCTGTCCACCGGCAGCGGCAAGTTTTTCCGCAATGTGATTCTGGATCCCGAAGACAGCATCTGCGTGGTCGAGATCAACGAGAAGGGCGACAGCTACCGTATCGTGTGGGGTCTGGTCAACGGCGGCCGTCCCACCAGCGAGTTCCCCAGCCACTTCATGAATCATTCTGTGCGCGTGGCCGCCACCGACGGCGCCTGCCGCGTAATCTATCATGCCCATCCTGCCAACATCATCGCCATGACTTTTGTGCTGCCTCTGACGGACCGTGATTTCTCCCGCGCGCTGTGGAAGGCTGCCACCGAGTGCCCTGTGGTGTTCCCTGACGGCGTGGGCGTGGTGCCGTGGATGGTTCCCGGCGGCGCTGATATCGCTCTGGCCACCTGCGAGAAGATGAAGTCCTACGACGCCGCTGTGTGGGCGCATCACGGCCTGTTTGCATCCGGCCCCGACTTCGACATCACCTTTGGCCTGATGCACACCATCGAGAAGGCCGCTGAAATCTGGGTGCTGGCCAAGTCCACCGGTCTGCCCGAGCTGCAGACCATTCAGGATGACGAGCTGCGCGCCATCGCCCGCGATTTTAAGGTCAACCTGCGCGAGGAGTTCCTCGACTGACATTTAACCATGAGCCCGCATCTGTAAAGGTGCGGGCTCTTTTTGCAGGGTTTAGGTACGAGCGCGGCGAAACACTACAACAGAAAAAAACGGAGGATATGCTTATGAAGGATTTCCTGACGCTGGCTGCGCAGCGCTATTCTGTGCGCAAGTTTACCGGAGAACCTGTCTCCGACGAACATCTGTCCCTGATCCTCAAGGCTGGGCATCTGGCGCCTACAGCCTGTAATAATCAGCCCCAGAAGCTGCTTGTAATCCGCAGCCGTGAGGCGCTGGATAAGCTCTATCTGTGCACCCGCTGCCATTTCAACTGTCCTACAGCGATCATTATCTGCAACGACAGCACCCGGTCCTGGACCCGCAAGACCGACGGCAAATCCAGCGGAGACGTGGATACAAGCATCGTGACCACCCACATGATGATGGAAGCGGCTGATCTGGGCGTGGGAACATGCTGGCTGATGCTTTTTAAGCCCGACGTAGTTCGTGCGGAGTTCAATCTGCCGGATCATCTGGAACCGGTTTCCATCCTCGTAATGGGCTATCCCGCAGAGGATGCAGAGGTCAATCCGCTGCATAATCAGTTCCGTCCCGAAGAAGATATTGTGACCTATCTGTAACATAGTCCCCGCAGTCTCAGGCTGTGGGGATTCTTCAACGAAACTTGATGCTGGGTTGACGGCAGTTTGATTTCGTCAGCGTATAATGAAGCTGCAGAAAAACGCAAAGGAGTGTGCTTCATGAAGGATTACGCAAGTTTGACGAACAAGGCAGAGGAAACCCTGCAGTTGGTCAAAGACCAGGAGAAAGCGCTTGGCAGCGTATATGACAAGCTTGCAAAGAGTGAAAAACAGATTCCCGATGATCTCCGGCATGATATTGACGAGAAGCTTTCATCGCTGAAGCAGACTTCCATCCTGATGAAGGACAGTCTGCAGCGCGTACGGCGCATGGAAGACGAGCTTTCCGCCCGCTTGATGGACGGACGTAAAAGCGTGGAGCGGAAGTGGTATCTGCCGAATCCGCCCTCCAACGGTTCCATCGACCTGCTTGAACAGGAGTCGCAGCATTTTGCAAGAGGGCTGAATCTTTATAAACTTATCTTAATTCTTGTGATCGGCAGCTTTGCAGGCGTGGTGGTTGAGCTTATCTGGTGTTACCTGAATCACGGGTATTTCGAAAGTCGGAACGGACTTGTGTACGGGCCCTTCAACCTGCTTTACGGCGTGGGTGCGGCCGCGCTTTCCGTGGCGCTGTATCGCTTTCGCAACCGCGGCAGGTGGCTGTCCTTTGCGGGCGGCATGCTCATCGGCAGCGTGGTAGAATATCTGTGTTCCTGGTGGATGGAGGCTGCCTTCGGGTCGAAATCGTGGGATTACAGCGCGCATCCTTTTAATCTGAACGGACGTATCTGCCTGCTGTACTCCGTCTTCTGGGGGCTCCTTGGCGTTATCTGGATCAAGGATATTTATCCGCGCATGGCAAAGTGGATCATGAAGCTCCCAGATCGTTTCGGGCGGATTCTGACGTGGTCGCTGGCCTTGTTCATGCTGATCAACTGCCTTGTTTCCGGCGCTGCGGTATTGCGCTGGTCGGAAAGAAAGCGTTCTGTCCCGGCTGACAATCAAGTAAGAATCATTCTCGATCAGAGCTTTCCAGATGAAAGGATGGAGCGAATCTACGCCAATATGGAGTTTTTCGAGTAACATCCCTGCTGCTTGCATCTGCTTCTGCATTATGATAAAATACCTGTGTTCAGGAGGGATTGCATGAAGGAACAATTATCAGCGCTTCATAAAAAGCTTGAAGGCAGCCGTCTGGCGCCGCTTGTACAGTTTGTAAAGTTCGGTATGGTAGGCGTGATGAATACGCTGATATCCTATGTGGTGGAGATGACGGGCTATTATCTTCTGTTTGTCTCCATGACAAACGAGCAGTGTAAGGTTGTCATCGTCAGCGCGCTTTCCTTCCTGATCAGCGTAACAAACGCCTACTATTGGAACAACCGTTTTGTGTTCAAGGGAGAGCGCGTCGGATTGAAGCAGCATCTGCAGGCGTATGTCAGGACTGCCGCCTGTTATGCGCTAACCGGCCTGATTCTGGCTCCTGCCATGAAGGTGTGGCTGGTCAATGTCGGAGTCGCGTTCTGGATTGCGAGCCTGTCAACGCTGGTGCTGACCATTCCGCTGAATTTTATCATGAACAAATTCTGGGCATTCCGGAAGTAAAAAAAACGAGACGTGCTGTACGTCTCGTTTTTTTCTGACCTTATTGATTGATTTCCTTCAGGTAGCGTTTCAGCGCATCCTGCCAGGAGGGGAGCGGCTTGAAGTCGTTCTCTGTCAGCTTGGATTTATCCAGCCTGCTGTTGAAGGGGCGAGCCGCCTTCGAAACGCCGTATTCCGCCGTAGTTACGGGGATAACGTTCATTTCAACGCCGGCCTGACGGAAAATCTCACACGCAAAATCATACCAGGAGATATATCCGCCCTCGTTGGTAGCATGATAATACCCGTACCTGTCGGTTTCAATCATATCTACCAGCAGCCGCGCCAGATCCAGCGTATAGGTGGGCGTGCCGATCTGATCGTTCACTACCCGCAGGGTATCAAAGCGCTGGCTAAGCCCCAGCATGGTCTTGACAAAGTTCTTGCCATTGAGGCCGAACACCCAGGCAATACGGACAATGAAGTACTTCTCCAGCATGCTGCTGACGGCAAGCTCACCTTCCAGCTTGGTCTGCCCATAAACGGAGAGGGGAGCATATTCCTTACAGTCAGGCTGCCAGGGTTCTTCGCCCTGACCGTTGAAAACGTAGTCAGTGCTGATATACATCATCTTGCAGCCGAGAAGCTTACAGGCGCGGGCGATGGATTCCGTGCCTCCGGCGTTGATGGCGCGCACCTTCGCCTGCTTATCCTCATCTTCTGCCAGATCCACAGCCGTCCATGCGGCGCAGTGGATCACTGCGTCGGGCCTGATAGCCTGAAGCGTACGTGCAACGGCATCGTCGTCCGTAATGTCAAGGGAAACGTAAGGAGCCGTAGCTGCATAGGACTCATCGGCAATACCGCTGTAGCAGGGCGCAATATCGCTGCCTACGCCTTCATGGCCGCGGAGGGCAAGCTCGTTCATCACGTCATGGCCCAGCTGTCCCGCAACGCCGGTTACAAAAATCTTCATAAAGGATAAACTCCTTTTCTTCAGCATGTTTACTGTATTATATCACGGGGACATTTTACCGTCAAGAAAGGCAGAGACGCAGCGGACGACAGAATTCTGCTTGACGAAGCCGGGCGCTTCTTTTATACTAATATTATTCTGAATTTGAGGTGAGACGGGTGCGCAAGGGCGATGAAAAGAAGCAGGAGATGCTGGCGGTGGCCGAGCGCCTGTTCTGCCTGAAGGGGTATGAAGCGACCAGCGTGCAGGACATTCTGGACGTGCTTCATATCAGCAAAGGCGGATTCTATCATCATTTTGCCAGCAAGGAGGTTGTGCTGGAATGCCTGTTTACCCGACGCGCTGAAAACGCTCTGCGGGAAACGGAGGAGCTTCTGGAAGCCATGGTAAATCCGCTGCAGCGGCTGAATACAGCGCTCAAAATGTTCCTTCCTCTGCGCAGGGAGGATAAAGCCTTCATGGCAATGCTGCTTCCGCTGATCGAGCGTCAGGAGGGCCGCTCCATGCGCCTGTGCTTTCAGGAGTCGCTGGAGGAGGCGTTTTTGCCGCTGATGGAGCGTGAGATTGATCTTGCCATGCAGGCGGAGGTTATTATGCCGCCTGTGCATGATTGCGCGCATCTGCTCTTGCACCTGCTGAGTAAATGCTGGCAGGATGCAGCCATGCATCTGTTGGACAGCGCACGAAAAAACCAGGAGCACAGTCCTGCCGCGCTCCTGGGGATTCTGGAGCAGTACCGCAGAACTGTGGAGGTTCTTCTGGATGCTCCCTATGGAAGTGTCAATTTTGCCGATCTGAAGGAGTGGGACGCGCTTTCCGAGGTGCTGATGCGCCGAATGATGCTCCCCATGCAGGGCTGATCACTTTTTCTTCGACTTCGGCTTTGCCCACTTTGGAGACCGCTTGAAAGGCTTGGACGCAGGCTTTTCAGCGGTCTTTTTTTCTGCCGTACGACTCTTGCTGCGGCGTTCTGCGGTGAATTTGCCGTCGCGTGAATTTTCGCCGCGCTGGCTGCGCCGTTCCTCAAAACGCTGGCGTGCGTTCCCTTCACCGGGCGGTACAAGGCAGTTCTTGCCGTAGCCGATCAGATCTTCACGACCGGCCAGGCGAAGGGCCTTGCGTACAAGGGGCTGATTCTTTGGCAGACGGTACTGGAGCAGCACGCGCTGCATCACCTTGTCCTCGGGAGAACGCGCCACAAAAACCTGCTTCATGGTGCGGGGATCCAGACCGGTGTAGAACATGCAGGTGGACAAGGTGCCGGGCGTGGGATAGAAATCCTGTACCTGCTCCGGGTAGAAGCCGATGTCCCGCAGATAGCAGGCCAGATCAATGGCGGCATGCAGATCGCTGCCCGGATGACTGCTCATAAGATAGGGGACAAGGTATTGCTTTTTGCCAAGACGCTGGTTGATATCCTTGTATCGCGCACAGAACGCATCGTAAACGTCGCGCCCCGGCTTTCCCATACGGTCCAGCACATAAGGACACACATGCTCCGGAGCTACCTTCAGCTGTCCGGACACATGATGCTCGCACAGCTCCTTCAGGAAGGTGCTGTCCTTGTCTGCCATGATGTAATCATACCGAAGGCCAGAACGGATAAAGACCTTTTTGATTTTCGGAATTTCGCGGATCTGGCGCAGGATATCCAGAAGCTCCTTGTGGGAGACGTCCAGATTCTTGCAGGGGCTGGGATAAAGACACTGACGGTTTTTACAGGTACCGTACTTCAGCTGCTTCTGACAGGAGGGTGCTCGGAAATTGGCCGTAGGGCCGCCCACGTCATGGATATAGCCCTTGAAGCCGGGGAGTGTGGTCAGCAGCTTCGCTTCCTCCACGATGGACTCCGGGCTTCTGGACTGGATGATTCTGCCCTGATGGAACGTAATGGAGCAGAAGCTGCAGGAGCCGAAGCAGCCGCGGGTGGAGGCGATGGAAAACTCCACTTCCTGCAGCGCAGGCACGCCGCCTGCCTCGTCGTACATGGGATGCCAGCGGCGGGTGTAGGGGAGTGCATATACGGCGTCCAGCGCCTCGCGTGAAAGAGGCAGGGCAGGCTCATTCTGGATCAGATAACGGTCGGTATCCTGCTGCTGGCACATACGCTTGCCGCGGATCGCGTCCTGCTCCTCGTACTGCTTGAGGAAGGCTTCGGCGTAGGTGCGCTTGTCAGCACAGACAGCCTCATGAGATGGAAGCTGAATGCAGGAAGGATCAGCCGCCTTGTTCATATAGCAGATGCCGCGGATTTTGGGTAGCTCCGCAGGATTCATACCGTCTGCCAGCCAGTTGGCGCACTCAATGATGGATTTTTCGCCCATGCCGAACATCAGCAGCGTAGCGCCGGAATCCACCAGAATAGATCGGCGTACCTTATCCTCCCAGTAGTCGTAATGGGAGAAGCGGCGAAGGCTCGCTTCCACACCGCCGATCAGAATCGGCACGTCCTTATAGGCCTGACGGATCTTGTTGCAGTAGACGATCGTTGCATGATCAGGCCGCATACCGGCCTTACCGCCCGGCGCATAGGCATCCTCATGACGGCGCTTCTTGGCTACGGTATAGTGATTGACCATGCTGTCGATCACGCCAGCCGTAACAAGAAAACCAAGCCTGGGACGGCCGAATTTTCGGAATTCATTGATGTTGTTCCATTCGGGCAGGCAAAGCATGGCTACCCTGTAGCCTGCGTTTTCAAGAATTCTGCTGATGATAGCATGTCCGAAAGACGGATGATCCACATATGCGTCGCCGCACACGTACACAAAGTCCGGCGTATCCCATCCGCGCTCCTGAACCTCTTCCATGGTTACCGGAAGAAAACGGTTGTTCATGTCCATACCTCCATCTTCTATCGACAATATTGTAGAAGATACCGGTCGGGATGTCAAGGGAGAAGCCTTCCAAAGAGCGCGGCGAACTACTGTACAAAACCCTGAAACTGTTGTATAATCAAAATGAACTATAATACGGTTTTGCAGAAAGGAGATTTCTCATGAGCAACATTCCTACTGCCCATATTACCGCTAAGGAAGGCGATTTTGCACCTACGGTACTTATGCCCGGCGATCCGCTTCGCTCCAGATTCATTGCGGAGAATTTCCTTGAAAATCCTGTGCTGGTGAACAATGTGCGCGGCGTGCAGGGCTATACGGGCCTGTATAAGGGCAAGCGAGTTTCCGTCATGGCCAGCGGCATGGGCATGCCCTCCATCGGCATTTATTCCTATGAGCTGTTCAATTTCTACGGCGTGGAGAATATCATCCGCGTGGGTACCGCCGGAATGCTGAACCAGAAGCTGAAGGTTCGGGATATTGTGGTGGGCATGAGCGCCTATACCAACTCCAACTTCGGTGCGCAGTATGGCTTCAACGGCAACGTGGCCCCCTGCTGCTCCTGGGAGCTGCTGAAGAAGGCGATGGAAGCCGGCGAACGTCTGGGACAGGTTCCGATTCCCGGCGCGCTGTATTCCTCCGACATCTTCTACGACGAATCCCAGGCCGGCGTTGCGCTGCAGAAACTGGGCGTTCTCGCGGTTGAAATGGAGGCTGCTGCGCTTTATCTGAACGCAGCCCGCGCCGGCAAGAATGCGCTTGCAATCTGTACCATCTCCGATAATCCCTTCACCGGTGAGGAGCTGAGCGCCGAGGAACGCCAGAACAACTTTACCAAGATGATGGAGATTGCTCTGGAAATCGCATAAACTGCATATGATGAAGCCCCGCAGCTTGTCTGCGGGGCTTTTATTCATCCATCCATGCTTTTCTGACGGAAGCCTTGATCGCAGATTCTCTCCGGCTGATCTGCATCTGGCTGACGCCCAGAGAACGGGCTGTTTCAGCCTGTGTCTTCCCAAGATGAAATCGCATCAGAAATATGCGCTGATCCTCACGACTCAGTCTGGACACAATATCCTTCAGCAGCAGCCTGTCCATCCATGCATCCTCGGAGGGAAGCAATTCCGACAGTGGGCGGACGCAGCGTTCATCAGCAGCGTCCAGCGAGGTGACGGTGACCTCATCGGGCAGCAGCATAAGCTCAGCTGCATCCATTCGGAGCGCAGAAGCCAGCTCCTGTATGGTTGGTTCACGCTGAAGATGGGACGTCAGCATACGTTCCGCCTGCCGGAGGCGGCTGCGAAGCTCCCGGTCCTTCCTTGGAATGTGGACGGGCGCACTGCACCTGCTTGTCATGCGCATTTCACCAAGAATCATGGCTGCGGCATAGGTAGAGAAGGCTGTGCCGTAGTCCGGATCGTATCGCGAGATAGCCTTCATCAGTCCGACGCAGCCCTGCTGGTAGAGCTCTTCTTTTTCCCTTCCGCAGCCGGGAAAGCGCTTCACCAGCGTGGCGACAAGCGGCAGATGCTGCTCTGCAAGGGCCGTCACCGCCTGTCTGCCTTCCTTGCGTGCGTTGATCAGCCTCAGGGCAAACTCCTGCCGAACAGCTGTCACACGACGCCTCCCGCGCGGATGCGCTTGCGCATGGATACCGTCGTACCCGCTCCCGGCTGCGAATCCACCCGAAGCTCGTCCATGAACGTCTGCATTACCGCAAAACCCATGCCGCTGCGTTCCTGCTCAGGATGCGAAGTATAGAAAGGTTCCATTGCCTGGTCTACGTCGGCAATGCCTTTTCCGCGGTCCTGTACCTCCACCGTAAGCCAGCTTCCGTCAATCCTCGCCCGCAGCTCCACTATACCTTTTGTGCCTTCATATCCGTGTACGATGGCGTTTGTCACAGCTTCGGAAACTGCGGTCTTCACGTCGGCAATCTCTGAAACCGTCGGGCTCATCTGCACCGCGAAGGCAGCAATGACGACACGGGCAAAGGATTCGTTCTCTGCCAGTGAAAGAAAAGTAGTCTGCATCTCATTATGCTGATTCATGCCTGCGCCTCCTGCTGCTTATCCAGCTGCCTGATAATTCTGTCCATGCCGGACATGTGGAAGATTCGGCCTATGTGCCTGTTCATGTGGATCACTGCGAGCGTTCCGCCCCTGTCCCGCATGATCCTGTAACGCCCGAGAATCACGCCGATTCCCGAGGAATCCATAAACGACAGGGTTGTAAAGTCGAGAATCAGCATCCTTATACCCTTGTCTGCTTCAAGCAGCGCGTCCAGTTCCCTTCGTATGGACTGCGCACAGAAATGATCCAGCTCACCGTTCAGCCGTACCACAAGCCTTTCTCCATCCCGTATGGTCTGAAGCATGGCGTTTCGCCTCCTTGCATGCCTGTATTCGCTGAAGGGGATTCAACCGTATACATGCGCATTCCTTTGACGGATTATGTCTGCTTTTGCTTATGCCCGATATTTCGTTCGACATCTTTTGCAGCGCACAAAAAAGGAACCGGTTTTACGGTTCCTTTTGTCAGATTTCATTATTTCATTTTGATCAGCAGCACGCCTGCCGTCATGCATCCAAGTCCGAGCCACTTCTTCCATGTGAAAGCGACTTGCTCTGCACCCATGATTCCAAAACAATCGATCAGCGCAGCTACGGCAAGCTGTGACAGAAGAATGGTAGATATGGCTACGGTGGGGGAAAGCGCGCCTACAGAAAGCATTACCGTAACGGTGATGACAGGCGCAAGCACGCCTCCAAGCCATGCATACCATGGGGCCTGAGGCATCATGCGTACGTCTCCCTTACCCCAGAAAAGTGCGATAATCAACGCCAGCACAAAACCAGTCAACTGCACGTAAGCATTGGTTTCCAGCACGCCGGCTTTTTCGCCCATGCGTGTGTTCATCACACCTTGTATGCTCATGGCCGCGCCTGCAATCACGGCGTAAAGAAAGCCTGTCATGACCATCCCTCCCGGATACAGTATGGCAGGCCGTCTTCGTTTTATACGCGCTCCAGCTTTTCAAGTGCGGTATTGTCCAGCCTGTCATGGATCCGCTGCATGCGCTGATCCAGCACGGCAATGTCTTCGGCAATCTGCTGCAGCTCCCGGGAAACGTCTTCTGTTACAACGCCGTCCCCCTTATAGCGCAGTGAATGCTCAAGCGAAGCCCAGAAATCCATGGCGATGGTGCGTATCTGTACCTCCACCGGCACCATGACGCGGCCTTCGGCAAGAAATACAGGAATCTCAATTACCAAATGCAAACTGCGGTAGCCGTTGGCCTTCGGTTCCCTGATATAGTCCCGTACGCGGATCACCTTCACGTCGTCCTGACTGGTAAGCAGATCCGCCACGGTGTAGATGTCCTCGATGTAGGAGCAAATCACTCGAACACCGGCGATGTCCATCAGGTTTTCCACCGCGGAGGAAATGCTGACGGATTCGTTTCTGCGGCGAAGCTTTTCCATCATGCTCTGGATGGATTTCATTCGCGTCTGCATATGATGGATTGGATTCCGCTTATGCCGGGCCTGAAATTCATCATCCAGAATTTCCAGTTTGGTCTTCACTTCCCGGATCGCGGCCTGATACCGGCACTGAATGCTGAAGAACTCGTCTACCATCTGCTGGAACTCGATGGAAAGCTGTTCCATGGCTTCCCGTTGAAGCTTGTTCATGCTCAATTCTCCTCTGACGGCTGATTTCTTGACTGAAGAGGAAGCCTGACTACAAAAGTGCTGCCCATGCCCGGAGTGGATTCCACAGACACGGTTCCGTGCAGAATATCCAGAATGCGTTTGACAAGGCACAGGCCCAGCCCCACGCCCTGTTTGCTCCGCGAACCGTCCACCTGATAAAAACGGTCGAAAATCCGTGTCAGCGCTGTCTCGTCCATGCCAACGCCGTGATCACGCACGGTTACCACAGCTTCCGTGCCGCCGCTGACTGAGACCTCAATGATGCTGCCGTCAGCGGAGAACTTGACTGCATTCTGCAGCAGGTTGATCCACACCTGAACCAGCAGCTCGCTGTCGGAATAGATGGTCACCTGCTGCAGATCCAACTGCCACTCGATCTGATGAGCCGACCAGGTCGGTTCAAGACGCAGGATAACCTGTCGGAGCTGTTCATCCAGCCGGAACTCTGTACAGCAGGCTGGAGCAGCCTGTTGCTCCAGTGCGGAAAGGCGCAGAAGCGTCTCGGCAAGGCGGGAAAGTCGGTCGCTTTCCTGTACGATCATATCCACATATTCACGGCGTGCATCGTCGTCCAGTCCGTCCATCTGCAGAAGACGTGCAAACCCTCTGATGGAAGCAATGGGCGTTCGGAATTCATGACTGATGGAGCTTATGAAGTCCTTTTGGAGATACGACGTTTTGCCCAGCTGATCCGTCATGCTGTTGAAGGAACGCATCAGTTCGCCGACCTCGCCCGCAACGTTATCCGGAAGCTTGACGGAAAAGTCGCCGTCGCTGACCTGTCTTGTGGCGTTTGTAAGCGCTGTGACAGGCCTTGCAAGGTTTCTGGAGGCCATCCAGGACATGACAACAAATATCATCAGACACATGGTCACCGAGCCGAATACGCGCACAAAGGACAGCGCAAACACGTTGATTCTTCGCGACGGTACAATGGACACGACTGTATCCTTGAGTTCAAGATAGGTTTCCGGCTGACCAAGCATATGACTGCTGACCGTGACAATTCTGTTTTCCCTCAGGTATTGCCGCAGCTCATGTGTAATCTCCTCCGGAGCTGTGATTGTCAGCTTAACGGAAAGAATATCGTTATCCGCTACATTCACAATCTCGGCCGGAGACAGGTCGGTTACTTGTCCAAGCTCCAGCAGATAGATGGCTACCGCATGCTGATTCAGCGCCAGCTCCTCCCGGACGCTGATGACCCCGTAAATGAAGGAGGAGGCCAGCGAAAAGAAGCTGGCGATCACAGAGCTGATCAGCAGTACGCCCATGGCTCTGTTGCGGAATGTATATGGATGGAGCAGCTTGTGCAGTTTACCCATTGGTTTTCTCCGCCTTATATCCCAGCCCGCGCACGGTCTGGATCGTAAAATCGTCGAACATCTCGCACTTTTCCCGTAGACGTTTGATATGTACGTCTACCGTGCGCTCGTCGCTCTGTGCGTCCATACCCCAGATTTCATCCATCAGCTGCCTGCGTGTGAAAATCTGCCTGGGGCTGGACAGGAGCTTAAAAAGGAGATAGAACTCCTTTTTCGGCAGCGTCAGGCTGTCGCTTCCACGTGTAATGGTCAGCGAATCGTAGTCCAGCACGCAGGAGCCTACGGTCAGCCGATGACTTGTCATGGCCTGCGCCCGGCGAAGGAGCGCGCCTACATGCAGCAGAAGCTCGTCCAGGTCCACAGGCTTCGTCAGGTAATCATCCGCGCCCGAGGTAAAGCCTGCGCGCTTGTCCTCAATGGTATTACGGGCTGTAACCAGCATAATGGGCAGCAGGGGATAGCTTTGCCGCAGCTCTGCGGTGAGCTGCCAGCCGTCCATCACAGGCATCATCACGTCTGCGATAACCAGATCCGGCATCACGCGTTCAATGCTCTGCAACGCCTCCGCGCCATTGGCTGCAGGAATGGTCTGATAGCCGTTCAGACCAAGAAAAGCGCACATCATCCGCTGCAGCGGAATATCATCTTCAACAATCAAAATGGTAAACACGGATTGATCAGCACCTTTCGTCTCTGTGTGCTTATTATACCATTAATAAGTATATACATGCAATGTGAACTGACGATGAATGATTGTAAAAAAAGCCGGAACGGCGTTTGAGCCGATCCGGCAGGGGATTATTCTGCATTCCAGGCCTGATAGGATTCATCTTCCAGAAGGCATTCGAAACGTCCATCCGTGATGCGTGTCAGTTCGTTGACGACCTGTTCAGCGTCCTTTTCCCGCATCAGCAGGGTGAATGTGACGGCTGTGGTAAATTCGCTGGAGACAAGCTGTACCGGCAGTGTGCGCATGGCGTGCTGCACCTTGTCCCACAGGGGGTATGCTACCTCGCAGATGTATTGCTGGGAGGGCTCCATTACCACCACCTGCGCCGCCCTGAGGGCGATCACCGTGCCCTGTGTATAGGCGCGCACAAGACCTCCTGCTCCCAGAAGCACACCGCCGAAATAACGGGTGACCACTACGCAGCAGTTGACCACGCCCTGGGCTTTGAGCACTTCCATCATGGGAAGACCCGCCGTGCCGCCGGGCTCGCCGTCGTCTGAATAACGCATGACGCCTGCATTGCGGCCGATTACATAGGCATAGCAATTATGGGTGGCGTCTTTGTGCTTGGTACGGATGGATTGCAAGAAAGCAAGCGCCTCTTCCTCTGTTTCGCAGGGGCAGGCATATCCGATGAAGCGGCTCTTGTTGATGATCACCTCATCGGATGCGCTCTGCCTCAGCGTTTTGTAGGACGCGCTCACTTCAGGATCAGACGGCGGAAGCCCTTCTTGCCCTTCTGGAGCATCAGGCCGTCCTCGCCGAACATATCAGCGCTGATAACTGCGCCGAAGTCTTCCACCTTGGCGTTGCCCAGCAGCACAGCGCCGGCCTTCACCTGATTGCGGGCGTCGCTCTGGCTCTTGCACAGGCCGGACTTCACCAGCATGGTGGTGACGCGGGCGTCCTCGGCCAGTTCGGCAGCGGTCAGCTCGTAGGAGGGAACGTTTGCGCCGTTGGCGCCGCCGGCAAACAGCGCGGCAGCTGCGTCAGCGGCCTTCTTTGCTTCCTCTTCGCCATGCACCAGCTTGGTGACCTCAAAGGCCAGAACCTTCTTGGCTTCGTTGATTTCGCTGCCCTCCAGCGCGCCCAGACGGCGAACCTCATCCATGGGCAGGAAGGTCAGCAGACCAAGGCACTTTTCCACGTCCTTGTCGTCAATGTTGCGCCAGTACTGGTAGAAATCGAAGGGAGTGGTTTTGTTGGGATCCAGCCACAGGGCGCCCTTTTCGGTCTTGCCCATCTTCTTGCCGTCGTGGGTCAGCAGCAGCTGGAAGGTACAGGCGAACGCCTTCTCGTTATCCTTGCGGCGGACGAGATCCGCGCCGCCCAGCATGTTGGACCACTGGTCGTTGCCGCCCATCTCCAGCCGGCAGCCATAGCGGCGGAACAGCTCCAGGAAGTCGTAGGACTGCATCAGCATGTAGGTGAACTCCAGGAAAGACAGACCGTTCTCGGATTCCATACGGGCACGGTAGCAATCCGCGCGGAGCATGGTATTGACGGAGAACATGGAGCCGATATCGCGCATGAAGTCGATGAAATTCAGATGGCGCAGCCAGTCGCCGTTGTTGACAATGATGGCCTTGCCTTCAGAGAAATCAAGGAAACGGGACATCTGCGCCTTGATGCACTCCACGTTCTGGTCGATGGTTTCTACGGTCATCATTTTGCGCATATCGGTCTTGCCGGAGGGATCGCCGATCATGGCGGTGCCGCCGCCCATCAGCGCAATGGGCTTGTGACCAGCCTTCTGCATGTGCGCCATGGCCATGATCGGAATGTAATGGCCGATATGCAGGGAATCAGCGGTAGGGTCGAAACCTACGTAGAAAGTGGTAGGCTCCTCAAGCTGCTTGTAAAGTTCTTCTTCGAAGGTGGTCTGGGCAATGAAGCCGCGTTCCTTCAGGATGTCAAGTACGTGCATGTCTGTATCTCCTTTCAATGATGGAAAAACTTGTTTATCGAAGCGCCTCGGCAAACACGCTGCGAAGCACAGCCATGCCGGTGCGAATCTGATCAATGGTCGAGTTGGAGAAATTCAGGCGGAGGGTGTTCTCGTGTCCGCCGTCGGCGAAGAAGTGCGTGCCGGGGACGTAGGCTACATGCTGCTCCACGGCTTTTTCCAGCAGGTCCTTGGAATCAATGCCCTCGGGCAGCTCGACCCAGATGAATAATCCGCCCTCGGGACGGGTGAATCTGGTGCCCACGGGGAAGGTCTCCAGTTCCTCAAGCATGGCGTTCATCTGTGCTTTGTAGCTTGCACAGATGGATTCGATGTGGCCGGGAAGTAGATTACGACGCAGATACTGGTCAACCACAGCCTGATTCAGATTGGCGCTGTGCACGTCTGTCGACTGCTTACCGATGGTGCACTTGCGCAGAATGGCGGGATCTCCTGCCATATAGCCTACGCGCAGGCCGGGGGAAATGATCTTGCTGAAGGAACCGAGGAAAACCACCCAGCTCTCCTGATCGTAGGACTTGATGGCCGGAACCGGTTCGCCCGCGTAGCGCAGATCGCGGTAGGGATCATCCTCCGCGACGATCATGCCGTATTTTGCAGCCAGATCGGCAATCGGCTTGCGGCGGTCGGCTGCCAGCGTTTTGCCGGTGGGGTTCTGGAAGGTGGGGATGGTGTAGAGCATCTTGGGCTTGTGGCGGATGATAGCCTCCTCCAGCTTGTCCACGATAATGCCGTTTTCATCGCTTTCCACGGGTACAAGCTTTGCCTGATAGAGGTTCATGCACTGCATATTGCCCAGGAAAGTCGGGTTCTCCACCAGAATTACGTCGCCGGGATTGATCAACGCCTTGCAAAGCAGATCCATGGCCTGCGTGGAGCCTGTTACGGGCAGTACTGCAGGCACAGTGCAGCCAAGCTGCTTCTCCACATAGGGCTTGAGACTTTCCAGCAGCGCGGGATAGCCTTCGGTTGCGCCGTACTGCAGAATGGCTTTTCCGTTGAGCTTCATCACGTCCTGCACAATACCTGCAACTGTTTCATCGGGCAGAGCAGAGAGCGCGGGATTGCCGCCGGCAAAGGAGATCATGCCAGGCTTGGCGATCATCTTGAAAATCTCACGGATCGCACTGCCTGTCACGCCGTCAAATCTGCTGGCAAATCGGAGGGAATCCAGTTTCATATCCATGCCCCCTTAAAAAATTAAAACCTTCCCGGACGCATCTGTCCGGGAAGGTGACGAATCAGTCACGGTACCACTTCCGTTCAGCCGGATAAACCGACCCTCAGCGAGAAACTTTCATTTCTCCCGCGCTGTAACCGGCGCAACCGGATGCCGCCTACTGAAATAATATGTTCAGCGGATAGCTCGGGAATGTACTTCACCGTAAGGCCGTCTCTTCCTTGCACCGACCGGAAGCTCTCTGGGCACGGCAGGGGAACGGTTACTCTTTCCTTCATCGCCCTGATAGGTGCATTATAGCAGAATTTAACGGTCTGTCAAGCACCTTCGGATGTAAAGAAACGAAATTCTGACTGCCAATACGTTGATTTTTCAAAAAAACTGTGATAGAGTGTTCAGGAAGTGCAAGGCTGTTTTTCTTAAGGAACTTTATTTTTTCGCGATTTTTGTCTTGCGCTTGTATCTGAAGAAGACAGGAGAGGATCCTGCCATGCGTTACACCCGCTTGGACGGCTGTCGGGCCTGGTTGACCTACGGACAGTTTCGCGCTGAAAGGCTGACGGAGATCCTTCAGGATTACGGCAGCGCAGAGTATGTTTATGATGAGTTTATCGGCGGCCATGAGGATGTCCTTGAGCCGTATGCGTCAGCCGAGCAGCTTGCCATGCTCCGCGAACATGCCAAGCCTGACGCCATGCATGAAATGATGGTAACCATGCAGAAGCATGAGATGCGCATCATGTCCATTGACGACTTTATCTACCCGGACAGTCTGAGAGATATCCCCGATCCGCCTCCGCTGCTGTTTTACCGCGGCAATCCCGATTGCCTTCTGGGTAAGTGCATTACCATCATCGGCACCAGAACGCCTTCGCAGACTGCTCTGGCCGCTACAGACAGGATTGCTTATGAGCTGAGCCGCCACGGCGTGCACATTGTCAGCGGACTGGCTGTGGGCGTGGATACTGCGGCGCATCAGGGCTGTATCAACGGGGGAACGACCACCATCGGCGTGATGGCCTGTGGTCTGGACGTGAATTACCCTGTCGGCAACAAAAAGATCCGGAACAGCGTTCTGAATACCGGCGGCATCATTCTGTCCGAGTATCCCCCGGGTACGCCTGCGCTGGGCTGGCATTTTCCCATCCGCAACAGGATTCTTGCCGGTCTTGGCAAGGCCGTCGTGCTGGTAGAGGCCAAGATCCAGTCCGGCAGCATGACTACGGTGAACCACGCGCTGTCCCAGGGCAAGGAAGTCTTTGCCTATCCCGGAAATATAGGCACCTTCTGGGCCGAAGGCTCTCACCAGCTGCTGCGCGAGGGAGCAAACTACTTCACCAGCGCGCAGGATATACTTGAGGACATGGGCTGGGATCAGGATGCGCCTGCCCCTGCAAAGGAAGAGAAAGAAGCGCTTCCTCCGCTCACGGACGAACAGCGCATCGTTTTCTCCCATCTTTCACAGGGCGAAAAATCCTTCGATCAGCTTTGCGCGGAAACAGGACTGGAGCCTTCCGTGCTTTCCGGAGCGCTGACCATGCTGCAGATTCTGGGCATGATCAAATCCCTGCCGGGAAAGACATATATCCGAGTTTGATTAAAAATTGAGAATAATTATTTGGAGGCAACGTCATTATGGCAGCAACCAAACAGAAACTGATTATCGTGGAATCGCCTGCCAAGGCACGCACCATCAGCAAATTTCTTGGCAAGGGGTACAAGGTAGAAGCCTCGCAGGGTCATGTATGTGATCTGCCCAAATCCCAGATCGGCGTGGACGTGGATAACGACTTCGCGCTGAAGTACATCACTATCCGCGGACGGGGCGATATTCTGACAAGGATCCGCAAGGAAGCCAAGAATGCTTCCCAGATTTATCTCGCAACCGACCCGGACCGCGAAGGCGAAGCTATTTCGTGGCATCTGAGTCAGGTTCTTGGAATGGATATTGAAAAACCTTGCCGCATCGAATTCCATGAGGTGACCAAGAAGGCTATTCAGCAGGCCCTCAAGTCGCCCCGGCCCATTGATATCGGCCGTGTGGATGCGCAGCAGGCCCGCCGCGTACTGGACCGTCTCGTGGGCTACAAGATCAGCCCGCTCCTGTGGGCAAAGGTCAAGAAGGGCCTTTCTGCCGGCCGCGTGCAGTCCGTCGCAACCCGCATGGTTGTCATGCGCGAACAGGATATTGAGGATTTCATCCCCGAAGAGTACTGGGAGATCACCGCAACAGGCTCCTGCGCCGGAGGCAAGGGGCGCAAGCAGCATTTCAATCTGCGGCTTGCTTCCATTGGCGGCCAGAAGGCGGTTATCTCCAGTGCTGCAGAGGCAGAAGAAGCCGTCAGGCTGATGAAAGCCGCCAGCTTCACCGTAGCCAATGTAAAGAACGGGGAAAAGCGTAAGCTGCCCGCCGCGCCTTTTACCACCTCCAGCCTACAGCAGGAAGCAAGCCGCAAGCTTGGCTTCACCACCGCCAAGACCATGCAGGTCGTTCAGCAGCTCTATGAAGGCGTGGATCTGGAGAACGAAGGTACGCAGGGTATCGTGAGCTATATCCGTACGGACAGCGTGCGCATCAGCGATGAAGCGCTTGCCTCCCTGCGCGCCTACATTCCGGAACGGTTCGGTGCGGAATATCTGCCTGAAACGCCCAATGAATACAAGGGCCGCAAGAACGCGCAGGATGCTCACGAGGCCATCCGTCCCACTGACGTCAACCGTACGCCTGAAAAGATCAAGGCTTCGCTGACCCGCGAGCAGTACAATCTGTATCGGCTGATTTACAACCGCTTTGTTGCCAGCCAGATGATGCCCGCGCTGTATGAAACCCAGACCGTGGAGATCACAGGCGGCGACGTTTCGCTGCGTTTCTACGGCGAGCACAAGCGCTTTGCAGGCTTTACCTCCATTTATGAGGAGGGTACGGACGAAGAGGTAACCTCCAGCGAAACCACGCTGCCCACCCTGAAGGAAGGCGACGTGATCACCGTGGAGAACGTGGAAAGCCAGCAGCACTTCACTCAGCCGCCCAGCCGCTATACGGAAGCGTCCCTCGTCCGTGCGCTGGAAGAGAAGGGAATCGGCCGTCCTTCCACCTACGCGCCCACCATCACCACCATCATTGCCCGCGGTTATGTATCCCGCGAAAAGAAGCGCCTTTACCCCACGGAGCTGGGCCGAATGGTTACCAGCATGATGGAGGAATATTTCGCCGACATTGTCGATACCGAGTTCACGGCTGATCTGGAAACAAAGCTGGATAACGTGGAGGACGGCAAGACTGACTGGAAGCAGATTCTGCGCGAGTTCTATCCTCCCTTCGCCCGTACGCTTGAGGTAGCCGAGCAGCAGATTGAAAAGGTTGAGGTCAAGGACGAGCCGAGTGATACGCCCTGCGACAAGTGCGGCGCGATGATGGTCTACAAGATGGGCCGCTTCGGCAAATTCCTGGCCTGTCCCAACTTCCCGGATTGCCGAAATACGAAGCCGATCCTGAATTACATCGCCGCTCCTTGTCCCGACTGCGGCGCACGGCTGATGGAAAAGACCAGCCGCAAGAACCGTAAGTTCTACGGATGCGAGAATTATCCCGAATGCAGCTTTGTTTCCTGGGAGATGCCCGTGCCTGAAAAATGCCCCCAGTGCGGCAGCTATATGATTGAAAAGCGCAATCGCAAGGGTGAGGTATGGCATATCTGTACCAACGAAACCTGCCGCTGCCGCATGGAAGTGAAGCAGGATGACACGGAGGCTGAAGACGAATAATGGCTGAACTGCATGCCCATGTGATCGGCGCCGGTCTGGCCGGATCCGAGGCTGCCTGGCAGCTGGCACGGCAGGGGATTCGCGTGACGCTCACTGAAATGAAACCCGCGAAGAAGTCGCCCGCCCATCATTCCGATATGTTCGCAGAGCTGGTCTGCTCCAATTCCCTCAGGTCCGACCGGCTGACCAATGCAGTCGGTCTCCTCAAGGAGGAAATGCGGCTCTGCGGCTCCCTGATCATGAAAGCGGCTGATGCAGCCCGCGTGCCTGCAGGCGGTGCGCTGGCGGTGGACCGCGACCTGTTCTCCGGCTATATCACCCGCGCGCTCCGCGAGCATCCGCTGATCAGCGTGGTAGAGGGTGAAGCCGTGCAGATTCCGGACGGCCCTGTCATTATTGCCACCGGCCCTCTGACCTCGGAGGGGATGGCTGAAACGATTACCGCGCTGCCCGGTCTGGGAACGCTGAACTTCTATGATGCAGCCGCTCCCATTGTGACCCTTGAATCCCTGAATATGGAGCGTATTTTCCGTCAGTCCCGCTATGACAGGGGAGACGATTATCTCAATTGTCCCATGAATGAAGAAGAATACAACGCATTCGTGGATGCTCTGCTGGCGGCTGAAACAGCCGAAATTCATGGCTTTGAGGAAAAGAGTGTCTTTGAGGGCTGCATGCCTGTGGAATCCATGGCCCGCCGCGGTCGGATGGTACTGGCCTTCGGCCCCATGAAGCCTGTAGGTCTGAAGGATCCCCGTACGGGAAAGGAAGCCTATGCGGTGGTTCAGCTCCGTCAGGACAACGAAGCTGGTACGCTGTACAATCTGGTCGGCTTCCAGACCCGCCTGAAGTGGCCTGAACAGAAGCGAGTCTTTGGTATGATTCCCGGCCTTGAAAACGCGGTGTACGCCCGCTATGGCGTAATGCACCGCAATACCTTCCTTAATTCTCCCGGCTTCCTCAACGCACATTTTGAGATGATCAGCCGTCCGCAGTGTTACTTTGCCGGACAGATGACCGGCGTAGAGGGCTATGTGGAGAGCGCTGCAAGCGGGCTTATGTGCGGAATATCCCTTGGCAGAGATCTCCGCGGACTCGGCACGGCTGAGCTTCCCGGCATAACTGCGCTGGGCGCCATGGGCCGGTACGTCTCCAGCCCCAACAAGAATTTCCAGCCTATGAACTGCTCCTTTGGCCTCATTGACGGTCTTGTGGTGGACAAACAGCACAAGAAGATTCGCAACAAGCAGCAGCGATACGAGATAATCGCAGAGCGTTCGCTCGCCTTTATGCGGGACTGGGTCAGGGAAATGGGGATTTCGGACGAAACTTCATCTAAGGTTGAAGATTCTGTGCTATGATGATCCCGAAAGGGGGATAAAGCATGAAACGGCTTCTGGCGTTTCTGATGGCGATTTTCCTGATGCCGGCGACTGTTCTGGCAGAAATCCCGGCTGAACCGGTGGAGGCTGTCGTGGCGCTTATGCAAACGGATGTAGGTGCAGATACCCTATATCAGCATATGCATCCGGACGTTCAGGCTGCGCTGGGAACAGAAAGCATCAAAGCTATCTGGCCGCAGCTCACAGCCATCGGCGGAAAGTATCTGGGGCTTGCAGACAACGCAGAAACCGCTCTGCAGGGCGAGTACACGGTGTACAGCCGTGCACTGCAGTTTGAAAACTGCTTTTTTCTCTGCCAGCTGTCGGTCACGCAGGACAACAGGATTTACGGCCTCTGGTTCAATCCTGTGCATATCACGCTGAATTTCGGCGCCCGGAACGACGCATTTTCTGAAGAGGAAGTGCTGATAGGCGAGGAGCCCTGGACGCTTCCCGGTACGCTGACGCTTCCTGCCGAAGGAGAAGGGCCGTTCCCGGCTGTGGTGCTGGTGCACGGCTCCGGCCCCGCGGACCGGAATGAGAGCATCGGTGTGGTCAAGCCTTTCCGTGATCTTGCTGAGGGCCTTGCCCAGCAAGGCATTGCCGTCCTCCGGTACGACAAGCGCACCTACGTGTATGGACAGCAGATCGCCGCGTCCGAGGATTACGTCCGCTTCACGGTGGAGGAAGAAACTATTCAGGACGCGCTTTACGCAGGACGCCTTCTTGCTGCGGATTCCCGGATTGATTCAACTCGGATTTTCGTGCTGGGCCACAGTCTCGGCGGTATGCTCGCTCCGCGTCTTGTATCTGAAAGCGACGGACTTTACTGCGGAATGATTCTTGCATGCGCGTCCAACCGTTCGCTGCTGGATATCATCCTGCGTCAGAACGAGGATGCGCTTAGCGATGGTCACTACAGCGAGACCTATGCAGAGGCAGTTCGCGCGCAGCTTGATCAGGCGCGGAAAGCTGCTGAAGCGCTTCGGGACATGCCGGCCGAAACGGCGCTTCAAAGTACGATGCTGGGACAGAGCGCCTATTATTACTGGGATATGGCGCAGCATCCAGCTCCGGCAGAGTATCTGCACAAGCTTCAGCTGCCTGTGCTGATCATCAACGGCAGCCGTGATTTTCAGGTGAATGAAGAGGAAGGCCGTCTTTCGTGGGAAAAGGCGCTTGATCTTGATCAGCCCTGGATTACCACGCTCTTTACGGACGTCAACCATATGCTGATGAAGCCGGAGGTTGATGATGCCATTGCAGGAACCAGTATGGAATACAACATTGAATGCACCGTCGATGGGACTGTGACAGAGGCTATCGCGGACTTTATCCTGACAAACGGAGGAAACTGAATTATGAGCAGTCCATTCAGAGGTACGACCATCTGCGCCGTGCGCAAAGACGGCAAGACCGCTATCGCCGGCGACGGTCAGGTTACGATGGGGGAGAGCGTCATTTTCAAGAGCACGGCCCGCAAGGTACGCAGGCTGTACAACGGTAAGGTAGTAATCGGCTTTGCCGGCGCCGTAGCCGACGCCTTCACCCTGTGCGAAAAATTTGAAGAGAAGCTTATCCAGTGCGGCGGCAACCTGGAGCGTGCGGCTGTGGCCATCGCCCAGATGTGGCGCGGCGATCAAGCCATGCGGCAGCTGGAGACTCAGATGATCGTGGCGGATCAGGACACGCTGCTGATTCTCTCCGGTACGGGCGAAGTGATTGATCCTGACGGAGGCGTTGTAGCCATCGGCTCCGGCGGCAACTATGCGCTTGCCGCAGCCCGTGCGCTGGTGCAGAATACCGACTTTTCCGCACATGAGATCGCGGAAAAGGCGCTGCACATCGCCGCTTCCATCTGTGTATTTACAAACGACAATATTGTCGTGGAAGACGTGTAAGGAGGCTTTCTGATGGCAGAACTGACTCCCCGGCAGATCGTCCGTGAACTGGACCGATATATCATCGGTCAGGACGACGCCAAGAAATCCGTAGCCATTGCGCTGCGCAACCGCTATCGTCGCTCCCGTGTGGAGGAAAGCATGCGCGATGAAATCAGCCCCAAAAACATCCTGATGATCGGCCCCACCGGCGTTGGTAAAACTGAGATTGCCCGCCGTCTGGCCAAGCTTGTGGCTGCTCCCTTCATCAAGGTGGAGGCCACCAAGTTTACAGAGGTCGGTTATGTGGGCCGAGATGTGGAATCCATCATCCGCGATCTTGTGGAAAACGCTATCCGCATGGTGAAGGATGAGCATCAGCAACGGGTACAGCCCCGTGCAAACGTGCTGGCTGAAGACCGGCTTGTGACGCTGCTCGTTCATCCTCCCAAGCATTCAAGCGGCGGGAACGGTCTCAATCTGGACTTCCTGCTGGGCAAAAAGAAGGAGCCCGAACCCACCGCAGAGGAGCAGCAAAAGCTTACCGGCAAGCGTGAAGAAATCCGTCAGCAGCTGATGCGCGGCGAACTGGAGGATCGAGAGCTGGAGATCGAGGTTGAAGAAGCTGCGCCCCAGCTGGAGGTTGGCGGCAGCTCCATCAGCCTTGGCGATATGATGGGCAACATGATGCCCAAGCGCACCAAAATCCGCCGCATGAAGGTGAAGGAAGCTCGCAAGATTCTGCTTCAGGAGGAATCCGGCAAGCTGATTGATATGGACGCTGTGTACGAGGAAGCGATCGTCCGTGCCGAGCAGCAGGGCATCGTCTTTATCGACGAGATTGACAAGATTGCCGGTCATCGTGCAGGCAGCGGCCCCGACGTAAGCCGCGAGGGTGTACAGCGCGACATTCTGCCTATTGTGGAGGGCAGCACGGTCAATACCAAGTACGGCCCTGTCAAGACGGATTACATGCTCTTTATTGCAGCCGGCGCGTTCCATGTGGCAAAGGTCAGCGACCTGATCCCGGAACTGCAGGGTCGTTTCCCGGTACACGTACAGCTGAAGAGTCTGACCCGAGACGACTTCAAGGCCATCATGACCCAGCCTGACAATGCGCTGACCCGCCAGTATCGTGCATTGCTTGAAGTGGACAAGGTGCTGCTGACATTCGAGGACAGCGCCATTGAAGCGATTGCAGACGCTGCCTACACCGCCAATGAAACCGCAGAGGATATCGGCGCGCGCCGTCTCCATGCCGTGTTTGAGCAGCTGCTGGAGGATATTTCCTTCAATGCAGGGGACGAAAATATGCCGCCTGTAGAGCTGAAGATTGACGGAGATTATGTCCGCGCTCACCTGAGCGGAGAGAACAAGCCTGCGGATCTGCGCCGGTATATCCTGTGATTCAGGGCTTGACAGATACTGCTTGTGGCTGGTAAAATAACAGGGTAATTTCATATCGCGTCGATCGGAAAGAGTAGCAACGTGAGCATCCGTCAGAGAGAACAGGTCGAGGCTGAAAGCCTGTTCCGGAAATCAGCTGTGAAAGTGCGTCCGGGAGCGAGCAGGGATCCAAAGCGATAAATGAGAGTGGAACCGCGAGCATACAGCCCGCCTCTTGTGTCTTTTACGGCATGAGGCGGGCTTTTATCATCCGAATGGAGGGAACACAATGTATCTGTATAACTCTGCAACGCATAAGAAGGAGCTCTTCAAGCCCAACAATCCCGACGTGGTCAAGATGTATACCTGCGGACCGACCGTCTATCATTTTGCCCACATCGGCAACCTCCGCACCTACATCATGGAGGACGTGCTGGAAAAGGCGCTGCGCTACAGCGGCTATAACGTCAAGCGTGTCATGAACATCACTGACGTGGGCCATCTTGCCTCCGATGCAGATACCGGCGAGGACAAGATGCTCAAGGGCGCTCGCCGCGAAAACAAGTCCGTTATGGAGATCGCCCAGTACTATACCGACGCTTTCTTTGCGGACTGCGAGGCGCTGAATATCAAGCGTCCCGACGTGGTCGAGCCTGCGACGGGCTGCATCTGCGAATACATCAACATCGTCAGTACGCTGATCGAGAAGGGGAGCGCCTACGTTGCAGGCGGCAACGTGTATTTTGACACGTCCACCCTGGATAAGTACTACGTTTTCAACGACCATGATGAAGAAGATCTGGCCGTTGGCGTGCGTGACGGCGTGGAGGAGGATACCAACAAGCGCAATAAGAACGACTTTGTGCTGTGGTTCACCAAGTCCAAGTTTGAGGATCAGGCGCTGAAGTGGGAATCTCCCTGGGGCGTGGGCTATCCCGGCTGGCACATCGAGTGCTCCGGCATCTCCCTTAAACATTTCGGCGGTGATCTCGATATCCATTGCGGCGGCATCGACAACGCGTTCCCGCATCACACCAACGAGATCGCTCAGTCTGAGAGCTATCTGGGGCACAAGTGGTGCAACTACTGGTTCCATGTGCATCATCTGAACACGGACGGCGGCAAGATGAGCAAGTCCAAGGGCGAGTTTCTCACCGTGAGCCTGCTGAAGGAAAAGGGCTATGATCCCATGGTGTACCGCCTGTTCTGCCTGCAGAGCCATTATCGCCGCAATCTGGTGTTCTCCTGGGAGAATCTTGACAACGCTGCTGTGACCTACAACAAGCTGATTGCCCGTATTGCCGCGCTCAAGAACGATGGGGAAGTGGATCAGGATACGCTTAAAGCGCTCAAGGAACGCTTCCAGAACGCCTTGAACGGCGATCTGAACACCTCTCTTGCTGTGACTGCCGTCTATGACGTGCTCAAGGCCAAGACCAATGACGCCACTAAACTGGAAGCTATTGCTGATTTCGATTATGTGCTTTCTCTTGATCTGCTCAAGGCTGCAGAGGCTGTACGCGCTGCTCAGCAGGCCGAAGCAGAGGCTGAGGAATCCGATCCTGAAATTGACGCTCTGATTGCTGCCCGTACGGAGGCAAAGAAGTCCAGGAACTTTGCTGAGGCAGACCGTATCCGTGACGAGCTGAAGGCCATGGGTATTGAGATTATCGATACGCCTCAGGGCGCGAAGTGGAAGCGAGTCTGACGCTTTTGACATGGAACAGCGTGCTCTGCACTGAAATCACTCTTTGCAGGCACGCTGTTTCGTGTTATAATACTGGAGATGATATATTCAGTCGCATTTTCGGGAGGATATGGGCATGAGGAAACTTGGTCTGATCGGCGCCGGCAACATGGGCAGCGCTATTCTCCGCGGTGTTCTTGACGCGGGCTATCTCAAGCAGAACCAGATTGTGGTATGCGATGCGAGCCGCCGCAAAATGGAGGAGCTTTCCAAGGAGCTGCCGAGCGTGGTATACTGCGACAATCCCGCTGACCTGTTGGCGCAGGTGGATATGGTTATTCTCGCCGTGAAGCCTCACTTCATTCAGGACGTGATTGATGAGATCCGCGAGGAGCTGAACGGCAAGGCTGTCATTTCCATTGCCGCAGGCTGGACGGTATCCATGCTTGCCGAAGCACTGGAGAATACCGGCGCGTCCTATCTCCGCGTGATGCCCAATACACCCGCCATGGTAGGCGAGGGTATGACCGCGCTGTGCGACGACAGCAATTTCTCCAGGGATGATTTTGCCTTTGCCAAGGGTATCTTTGACGCCGTCGGCCGTACCGTTATCCTTCCTGAACGGCTGTTCGACGGAGTTATTGCCATCAGCGGCTCCAGCCCTGCTTATGTATTCATGATGATCGAAGCCATGGCTGACGCAGGCGTGAAGGAAGGTCTGCCGCGTTCCTGTGCGTATGAGATGGCCGCCCAGGCTGTGCTTGGCAGCGCGCTGATGGTGCTGCAGTCCGGCACGCATCCCGCCAGTCTGAAGGACGCAGTCTGTTCGCCCGGCGGCACTACCATCGAAGCGGTGGAAGAGCTGGAACGCAAGGGTTTCCGCGCTGCCGTTATGGATGCAATGGGTGCTTGCGCAGCCAAATCCCGTGAGATGTCCCGGAAATGATTTCTGCTTCATGCAGCAGGGGAGTTATTGAACCATGGAAAACAAACCCCGTAAACTTGTATATATTTACACGGACGGCGCATACTCCGGTAATCCCGGTCCAGGCGGCTGGGGCGCGATCCTTCAATTCGGTCCGCACCGCAAGGAAATGAGCGGATATATGGCAGGCACCACCAACAATCGTATGGAGTTGTTTGCCGCCATCAGCGCACTGGGCGCACTGAAGGAGCCTTGTGACGTAAAACTTTACTCTGACAGCAATTACATGGTACAGGCGTTCAATGATCACTGGATCGACGGCTGGAAGAGGAAAGGATGGAAGACCTCAAGCGGCGCGCCTGTTGAAAATCAGGATCTGTGGTTTATTCTGCTTGCGCAGACGAAGAAGCACAATGTGACCTTCATTAAGGTGAAGGGACATGCAGATCATCCTGAAAACAACCGCTGTGACGAGCTGGCCCGAGGCGCTATCGAGGAGTATCGGAGAATCAACACACCCAAGGAAGAGGATGACGTTTGATCCGCGGCGTTTGCCGGGTGGGAGAGGCTCTCACCCGGTATACCCACGCCCTTGTAACTATTCGCTAAACCACAGTTTCACGAATAGTTGGACATGTCAAATTGATATTGGAAAGGAGTACGGGCAATCATGGCTGATTCATCCTACCGTGAGCAGATTGACGCGCAGCGTATCACGCAGATCCGTGAAATTGCGCGTGAGCTTCCGCAGTCCTGTGGAGATTTTCTTCGTGCCATTGCCGTCACTACCGGTACCTTTACCCGACTGGCCTACGCCATTGATCTGCGAACCTTCTTTCATTTTCTTCAGGCCGAGCGTGTCGCTTTCTCTGAGAAGAAGCTGATTTATTTTTCGGATGCTGATCTTGGCCGCGTCACGCAGAACGACCTTACAGCTTACATCGAATACCTCACCTATTATTTCCGCAATGACGAGGATACGGAGCGTCCTGTCAAGGCGCTGGTCAACCATGACCTTGCCATTAAACGCAAACTGTGCTCCATTCGTTCATTTTATGACTATTTGTTCAAAAATGGTCGAATTCAGGCTAATGTGACCACGCTTGTTCCGCTGCCCAAAATCCATGAGAAGCCGATCATTCGTCTGAACCGCGATGAAATGACAAAGATGCTGCTTCAGGCTGAAACCGGCGAAGCGATGACCAGCCATCAGCAGCATTATCAGAAGCTCACCGCCCGTCGTGACGTGGCCTTGCTTTCACTCTTTCTTGGTACAGGAATCCGCGTGTCAGAGTGCGTAGGCATCAACATTTCCGACGTGGATCTGGAGGAAAATGCATTTCTTGTCACGCGTAAGGGCGGTAATCAGGTAGTGCTGTATTTCCCGCCGGAGGTGGCCACAAATCTGGCAGAATACCTTGAAGAGCGGCAGAAGATCACTACGCTTCCCGGCCACGAAGACGCCCTCTTCCTCTCCATGCAAAAAAGGCGCATCACACAGCGTGCGGTACAGAACCTGGTCAAGAAATACGCAGCTATCGCAGCGCCTCTTAAACCACGTATCAGTCCGCACAAGCTGCGCAGCACCTTCGCTACCAACCTGTATAATGCTACCGGTGATATTTACCTTGTCGCCGACGTACTTGGTCATTCTTCCGTGGATACCACCCGCAAGCACTACGCTGACATGACCGATGCCCGTCGCCGAATGGCGGCCGATTATGTTCACCTGCCCGGCTCCGGCGAAGAACCCGAGTCCCATTCCGAGTCAGGCATGACAGCAAGGCCCGAAAAACCCGTTACCTGACTTTTTCAGCCCTCTTCGTTCTGCTCGTGCTCCAGGACGATTCCTTCCACAGTAATGGCGCGATAATCGTTTTCACCGCTGACGCATTTCATGCAGTTATCGCAAATCTTGTCCGGATCCAGATCACATCGGTCGCATTCGCCGCAGCCGATGCAGACTCGATCATAAAGCACGCACATTCTCTGCTGAGCCATAGTACATCCCTCCTGCAAGGGATTATATCACAAAAGGCAGATGTTCGCAATCGTTACGAACATCTGTTTGACTTTTTTCTTTTTTCTGTGCTATAATAATGATGACTTCTTTTGCAAAGGCGGCGAGTTTATGCAGCGTCCCCGTGGTGATAATCAGCAGCGCATTCTTGATTTCATCAAATCCGAAATTCAGAGCAAGGGTTATCCTCCCTCCGTGCGTGAGATAGCCAATGCTGTAGGACTTAAGTCTACATCTACCGTACACGGCCATCTCCAGCGACTTGAAAAGCGCGGACTGCTCCATCGTGACGCCATGAAACCGCGCGCCATGGAGGTTGTAGGCGATCCCAACTTTGTACGCAACAATTCCACCGCTGTACCGCTTGTAGGCCGCGTTACGGCTGGCGTTCCGATTCTGGCAGAGGAAAACCTGGAAGATTACGTCCCTATCCCCGAGGTTATGCTGGGCGACGGAGAGCATTTTATCCTGCTTGTGCGTGGCGACAGCATGATTGAGGCCGGCATTCTTGACGGCGATCACATTGTTGTACGTAAACAGGCCGAAGCCAACAACGGCGAAATTGTTGTGGCAATGATTGATGATTCCGCCACCGTGAAGCGCTTCTTCAAGGAGGACGGCCGTTTCCGTCTCCAGCCGGAGAACAGCTCCATGGCCCCCATTTACACCAATGAAGTCGTCATTCTCGGAAAGGTAGTATCTCTTTATCGTGTTGTCCGCTGATTATTGATTGGAGGTTTATTTATATGGATTATCAGGAGGCAAACAGGCATCGTATTCAGATTCCCAAGTATACGTTGGGCGAAGAGTTGCTCAATGCAATCTCCCATGGCGCAGGAGCCTGCCTCGGCGTGGCAATGCTGGTGCTTTGCATTGTCAGGAGCTGTAACCCGCTGGATGGCTTCAAGCTGGCCTCCAGTATTGTATTTGGCATTACGGTTACTCTGCTTTATCTGATGTCCTGTCTGTATCACAGCCTGAAGGTCAACAAAGCAAAAAGAGTTTTCCGGGTGATCGACCACTGCACCATATTTCTTTTGATTGCGGGCACTTATACGCCCTATACCCTGATTTCCCTTCGCGGTACTTTAGGCTGGATCATCTTCGGCGTGATCTGGGGTATTGCAGTCCTCGGCATCGTGCTGAACGCCGTCAGCCTGAAAAAGTTTGCCAAGCTGTCTGTCGGCTGCTATCTTGTGATGGGCTGGATCATTATTTTTGCCTATCAACATATGGTGCAGGCCCTGCATCCCAATGCACTCTCATTGCTGGTCTGGGGCGGCATAGCCTATACCGTAGGCGCTGTGCTGTATGCCATCGGCTCCAAGCGTAAGTATTTCCATTCTGTCTTTCATTTCTTCTGTATTATCGGTACGCTTCTGCACTTCTTCTCCATTTATCTTTATGTTCTTTGATGAATAAGGAGCTTCACCATGCATCAGTCTGTCATCTACCCTGCCGAAAAAAAGGAGCTATATCCCCTTCTTGCTCTCCAGCTGGAGGCTCTGATCAGTAGCTGCAGCCGTCCCCTGCCGGCGCTGTGCAACTGTGCAGCCCTTCTGTGGGAAGCGCTGCCTGATATCAACTGGGCCGGTTTCTACCTGCTTCGGGACGAAACGCTCTATCTCGGCCCCTTCCAGGGAAAGATTGCGTGTACTGTGATTCCTGTTGGACGCGGTGTTTGCGGTACTGCGGCGGAAGAGAAGCGGATTCAGCTTGTGCCTGACGTGCATGCTTTTCCGGGACATATCGCATGCGACAGCGCTTCAAATTCGGAGATCGTGCTTCCGCTGATAGCAGGTGACAAGCTTGTGGGCGTCATGGATATCGACAGTCCCCTGCTGAATCGCTTTACACAGGAGGACAGCGACGGGTTGGCTGCGCTTTGCCGTATTCTGTGCGAACAGCTGAACTGGACGGAGGGTCTGCTCTGATGATCACGCTCCGACCTTTTACCCGTGACGAGTATCATGAATTTTTCCGAAGCTATGTTTCAGATCCGCTGATGGATCCGAAGCCATATCGTTATCAGCATGAGCATGTGGATCGGTGCTTTGACTTTGATCAGATGCGCATGGAATGGTACCCGGTCTTCGGGGTGTTTAACGAGGACGGTGCACCGGTCGGCTCCGTCGCACTCAAGCGTATTGACAAGCTGTATAAACGCTGTGAACTGGGTATTGTCATGGCAAACGACCGCTGCAAGAACAAAGGATACGGCACAGCTGCAGTCAGGGAAGCGATCCGCATTGCCCGTAAAGAATACGGTGTTGAAACAATGCTGGCTGATACAACAGCCAGCAACCTGAGGATGCAGCATATTCTTGAGAAGCTGGGCTTTGTCCTCACAGAAATTACGCCCCATGTATACGACATGGGTGATCGCTATGAAGATAAGCTTGATTATTCGCTTAAACTGACTTGAAGGGACTGATCCAGATGGATATGGTAGCCCTCACTGCTCTTGGCGTAGGCGGCGCAACGCTGATCGGCGCCCTGATAGGCTTTGCCATCGGCAAAGTACCGCATAAATTCAATGACGCCATTCTGGGCTTTGCAGCAGGCGTAATGCTGGCTGCCAGTTTCGCAGGCTTGATTCAGCCTGCCATTGACACCGGCGGCGTATGGATTGCCGCAATCGGTCTGTTTGCCGGTGCGTTTTTCCTGAACCTGATGGACAAGTTTACCCCGCACCTGCATCAGCTGACCGGCGTGGAGCGCGAGGAGCATCGCAACAATGCTTCGCTTCAGAAGGTACTGCTGTTCGTCATTGCCATTGCCATGCATAATCTTCCTGAAGGCGTGGCTGCAGGCGTCAGCTTCGGCACAGAGGACACCTCGGCTGCCTTGACCGTAGCGGCCGGCATTGCACTGCAAAACATACCCGAAGGCATGATTATCATCGGACCTCTGCTCACAGCCGGCGTCAGCAGACGAAGGACGCTTCTGATAGCCTCCGCCACAGGTCTGGTTGAGGTTGTCGGCACCTTCCTTGGATATGCTGCAGTTCATGCTGTGTCTGCGCTGCTGCCGTTTGCATTGGCATTTGCAGGCGGCACCATGCTTTACGTCATCAGTGATGAAATGATCCCCGAAACCCATGCCCACGGCTACGAACGCATGGCAACCTATTCGCTGCTTGCAGGGCTTGCAGTGATGCTGATTCTCGATTATTACATCGGTTGAGGAGCTGCGGATGAAGAAGAAGATCCTGATAGGAACCAACAATCCAAGCAAACTGACCAGAATGTCAGCCTGCTTGGATCAGCAGCTTTATGACTGTGTTTCTCCCGCAATGCTTGGCCTGCAGGTGACAATCCCGGAAAACGAAGCCACCGCGGAAGGCAACGCCCGTGAAAAAGCCCTTGCTTTTTATCAGGCCTCCAAACTCCCTGTGCTGGCAGCTGATTCAGGCCTGGTTTTTCTGGATCTTCCCCGGGATCATCCGGATCAGCCGGGCGTTCATGTACGAAGGCCTGCAGGCCATTCTGTCCTTACGGATGACGAGGACATGATTGCGTATTACACCGCCGTCATTCGCCGCCACGGCGGGAGGCTTCGCGCAGCCTGGCAGGATGCATGGTGCTTCATGATCAATGAGGAAACCGTATTGACTTTCATGGACGATGACGAAGTTCTTTCACGTCATGCCATGCTGCTTGTAGACTTTGTAAGCCATAGCCGCCATCCTGGCTGGCCACTGGACAGTCTTACCTATTCCGAAACCCTGGGAAAGCATTGGGCTGATTTGACCCATGCAGAGAAAGCTGTTGCCAAGGAAAAAGATTTCATCGGTTTTGAAGATGATCAGCAGCGTTTTCGTGACTGGCTTGCATTGGCGTTAAGCAATTTGAATCAATAAAAAACAGCAGAGGAGTTTCATCACTCCCCTGCTGTTTTCTGTCTTCAAGCCTGATAACCCACGGAAGCCATGAAACGCTTCACGCCAGCAATGCCGCTTTCATTCTGCTTGTATACGCCGGCATCTGCAAGTACCTGCGCGCAAACCTTGGCAACTTCCTTGCGAAGGAACGCTTCAGCCTCCGCGTCATCCTTGCACAGACCGTTCTCCTTCACAAGCTGCTCAATCCAGTCAAAATGCTTTGCAGAAGGATCTGCATCATCAGGACGTTCCACGGGACGCTTGCCAGTCAGGAAATCCTGCAGCAGCGCAAGCTCCGTCTTCAGTCGTCCGGGAAGAATAAACAGGCCCATCACCTCGATCAGGCCGATATTTTCCTTCTTGATGTGATGCAGCGGCGCATGAGGATGGAAGATACCCAGCGGATGCTCCTCGCTGGTGCGATTGTTTCGCAGCACAAGATTCAGCCTGTATTCGCCGTCAACCATTCGAAGAATGGGCGTAATGGTGTTGTGAGGCGTACCGTCCGTCTCGGCATACACGTCGCAGGCAGGATCGGAATAGCCGCGCCATGCCGTAAGAATGCGATCTGCTTCTTCCACCAGCGCAGCTTCATCCTGACCGCTCAACTGCACAGCCGTCATCGGCCAGTCAAGAATACGGCACTTGACGGCAGGATTGGGAGAATTAAGCTCAGCCAGCACGCCGCACTTATCCATCGGGAAACTGTAACGGCCGCCCTGGAAATGATCATGATTCAGAATGGATCCGCCTACGATCGGCAGATCGGCATTGCTGCCCAGCATGTAATGCGGCATCTGCTTTACAAAGCTAAACAGGCGCTCGAAGGTGCCGCGTTCAATCTTCATAGGCACATGCTGACTGTTGAACACAATGCAATGTTCCGGATAATATGCATAGGGAGAATACTGGATGTACCAGTCCTGACCGGCCAGCTTCAGGGGCGCAACACGATGATTTTGCCGGGCAGGGAAATTGCTGCGTCCGGCATAGCCGGGATTCTCAATGCAGAGCATGCATTTGGGATAACCGACGGAGGGCGCGTTCTTCAGCTTGGCGATCTCCTTGGGATCCTTCTCCGGCTTGGAGAGGTTGATGGTAATCTCCAGTTCGCCCGCAGGACTGTCCGCAAAATAACGCACGTTCTGCGCGATAGCATCTACCTTGATGTAGTCGCATACACGGCACATATTGTAGAAATATTCGGTGGCTTCTTCCGCTTTGCCTTCATTCACCAGACCGAGGAAGGTATTGCGCACCTCGCGGGGCGATGGAGTCATCAGGCCCATGACACGGGCAGAGAAAAGATCGCGGGCATAGCCCAGATCCTCAATCAGTTCCTTTTCAACGGCAAGATCACACAGCTCCGTCAGCAATGCAGTAGCCGTAGAAGCGACCTGCGCAGAAGCTTCATATTCGCCGTCCGGTGCATCCATTCCCATTACATCCAGCAGTAAATTGCGGAAATAAGGGCGGTCCACTTCTTCAATCAAAGCATGATGCACAGAAAAATCAAGCAGAGCCTCAAGGGTACGGGTCACCTTTGCAGACCAATTCATGCGATATTCCTCATTTCTACGCGGACAATCCGCAGCGTTGGTAGCTTACTGTAAAATTATATTCCAAAAAGAATCCTTATGTCAATGCCGAAAGAATCAAATCAGCCCGAAACCATAAAAGTTTCGGGCTGATTCCATTATGCACTGACGCCATTTACATTTCCAGGAAGCTCTCCCTTGTCACCATTGATTTCCTCCGGCGCCTTGAAGGAAGGCAGCAAATCACGCATACACTGACGCATATCCCCGCCCTCATCCATGCAGCGCTTCAGCGTAGTCAGCATGTGCTCTACTTCGCTCCAATCAAACTGCTCGGGTTTGGCGATAAAGATCTTTTCCTTACTGGTTGCGGTAGAGTTCTCCTCGTCGCGGAGCAGCTCTTCATAGAGCTTCTCGCCCGGCCGAAGACCGGTGTAAACAATCTCCACAGGCGGCATCAACGGATCGGCATAAAGCTGAATCATCCTCTCCGCCAGCTCCCTGATCCTGACGGGCTGTCCCATATCAAGAATGAACAGCTCGCCGCCCCGGGCGATGGACGCAGCCTGCAGCACAAGGCTCGCCGCCTCAGGGATCGTCATGAAATAGCGGATAATCTCCGGATGAGTAAGCGTCACGGGACCGCCGGCTTCAATCTGACTCTTGAATTTCGGCACGACGCTGCCGTGAGAGCCAAGCACGTTGCCGAAACGAACGGCCGTAAACTGGGTGGCGCTTTGCTGCTTCTGCAGCGCTTCGATGATAATCTCCGCCATTCGCTTGGACGCACCCATAACGTTTGTGGGATTCACAGCCTTGTCGGTGGAGATCATAACAAAGCGCTTAACTCCATGCGCGATGGAACACTTTGCTACATTATATGTGCCGAAAACGTTGTTCTTCACAGCCTGCTCGGGACTGTCTTCCATCAGCGGGACATGCTTATGCGCAGCGGCATGAATCACGATGTCCGGAGAAAACTCGTCGAAAACCCGATCAAGCGTCTCCTGATCACGGACAGAGCCGACGCGGAGAAACACGGTGTTGCGGACAATGGCGCCGTACTTTTCCTCAAGCTCATAATACAGCTCATAAATGTAATTCTCGCTGATGTCATAGAGGATCAGCATGCTGGGAACAAAATTCATGATTTGCCGGCACAGCTCGGAGCCAATGGATCCGCCGCCGCCGGTGATAAGAACCCGCTTGCCCTCAAAACATGTCTTGACCTCGGACATATCCAGCTTCTTTTCAGAACGGCCCAGCAGATCAGCAATGTTGACGTCGCGCACCCGCCCGCTGCCGTTCATTTCCTGAAGCGCAGAGAACATGCGCACCCGGCAGCCGGTTGCCATACAGCGCTGAATCAGGGGCGTCAGGCTCTCCTCCGGCGTTGCAATGGCGATAATAATTTCGTCAATGCCGTACTGCCGTACATACTCGTCCACCTTATCGGAACCAAGCTTGATCGGTACACGCCCGATCCTGGTACCTTCTTTGTCGGGATCGTTGTCCAGAATCAGACTGACGGAGGAATCGCCATAACGTCCTGCCTGAACGTCCCGCAGCATCTGTGCGCCCGCCCAACCTGCGCCGATAATCATGATGCGGCGGCTGTGCTTCTTCCTGAACCAGAGTCCGTTGTGACCGGCCTGTCCCATCAGCCTGAAGCTGAAACGACTGACGCTGACCATAAGCACCATCACCATAAACTGTACCAGATAGATGGGGCGAGGCATCAGGAACAGCGGAATCTTCATCGTGTACAGTGCAAGAGAGGACAGATAGGTCAGCGCCGAGCCGATCAGCGTGCCGGTAACAATCTGGATAAGCGTATCCATGCTGGCATAGCGCAGCAGATTACGGTATACGCCGATTGCATACATCGCCCCTACTGTGAAAACAGTCACCAGCGGCATGCTGAACCACACCTGTTCAAGCTGTTCAGGCGCCTTCATATCATAGTAAATCTGAAGCGCAAGGATTAGCGAAAGACAGGACATCAGCACGTCCAGAAAAACAAGAATTACAGTTTGGCCGTGCTTGCCAAATAACCCAGATTTCTTCTGCATTACAAGCAGCTCCAATCATATTTGATCTTCATTATTCTATCACACTTTGGTGTACCTTTCAATCCGGAAATTACATGCAGCAATAGACTATGTTTCAAGCACAGACTTCGGTTTGTTTCTGCATAAACCGACCGATTTCTGTTTCGACTTTAGTCGGTAGCATCATTTACCGACCTTTTTTCACTTTTGTTATAGATTGATTGCAAGTTGTTTTTAATCGTTTTCTCATGAATTCTGCACCAGTTTCACAAGCACAACCCACTCCAGTGTGCTATGATAAGAACGTCGCAGAGAGCAAAAGCGACAACAAAGAAAGGAGATTCACCTATGGCAAGCTATACCATCGAAGATATCGAACTCATCCGCAAGAAGAGCGGCATCAGCTATCAGGAAGCTGTTGCACTGCTGGATTACCACAACGGCAATGTAGCCCGCGCGCTGGTAGATCTGGAGCGTAACGGACGCATCAAGCCTGAAAATGAACAAAAGAAGGAATCCAAATCCACGCATCACGAAGGGAAGAAAGGTTTTATGAAGATTCTGCAGAAAATGTACCAGTTCCGTATCAAGGTTCGCAAGGATAACGTTCCTATTCTGAATCTTTCGCTTCTGTTCATGCTTCTCACGCTCCTGGTCAGCCCGCATATTCTCCTGATTGGCGTCATTCTGATGCTTATTCTCGGCTATAAAGTTTCCTTTGAAAAGCGAGACAATGATTTCGTCTCTGCCAACCTTGAGAAGATGGTACGCAATGCAGCGCAGAATGTGAAGGACTCCGTAGCCAGCATGGCGCAGGAATTCTCCGATCTGGGTGATGAAGACGGAAAGGCCGGACAGAGCGAATCTACCGGCGAATCCACGGGTAACAGCCGCAGCTATTATCAGTCCAATCCTGCCGCTACCACCTATCGCAGCACCTATACCGGGTCCGCCCCCACGCTTCAGGTTCCTGTGCAGGTTGAGAGTCAGGATGGCAAGGTTACCGTGGAATCTGATCAGGAAGGCTTCACAAACGCCACTGTCGAATAACTTTTCAGGAATGAGCAGTTCAACTCGCTCATTCCCCTTTTGCGTATTATATGGTATACTATGTATAGTTAATACTTGAGGTGATGATTGTGAGCCGTATTCTGATTATTGAGGACGAAAAGAAAATTGCCCGTTTTCTGGAGCTTGAACTCCTTCACGAGGGCTATGACGTGGCCACAGCCAACGACGGCCGTACCGGCCTTGAAAAGGCCCTTTCGTGGAATCCGGATCTGTTGATTCTGGATCTCATGCTTCCGGAGCTGAGCGGAATTGAGGTTTGCCGTCGGCTTCGCCACGAAAGCGACGTCCCCATTATCATGCTTACGGCGAAGGATGACGTCTCTGACAAGGTTATGGGGCTTGATATGGGTGCGGATGACTACATGACCAAGCCTTTCGCCATTGAGGAACTGCTTGCACGCATCCGTGTTTGTCTGAAAAAACGCGTGCGTGCAGCACAACAATCTGCCCCCGCCTGCCTGACGGCCGGACTGCTGAAGCTGGATGCCGCAAGCTATTCCGTCAGCTATGACGGCTCCCCTATCGCTCTTACCAAAAAGGAATTTGATCTGCTCAAATACCTGATGCAGCATCGCGGACAGGCAGTCACCCGCGACGCGCTGCTGAGCGACGTGTGGGGGTATGACTATTCCGGCGATACAAACGTGGTGGATGTGTACATCCGTTACCTGAGGCATAAGATTGACGAGCCCTTCGGAATCAAGTCCATTCACACCATTCGTGCTGTGGGGTATATGTTCAGCCATGAGTAAAATCAGGAAGCGTTCCCGTTCCGGAGAACGGGGCATCAACCGCATTTCGGACCGCCTCCACGGTCTGCTTTCAGGATTGCTGAGCAATTTCCGCCTTTCGCTTACATTCCGTATTTCACTGCACTACTGCTCGCAGCTGGTCAGAACCACATTTTCCACGCTGGTCATCTTTACGCTGGCCCTGATTCTGCTTCAGATTCCTTCCATTCATGACGACGTGCTGCGCCTTCAGGAAGTAGAAGCCTCCGCCTCGCTGACTTTTGATCAAAACGCTGTTCAGAACAGCCGGGCCCAGGCTTGGCTGACCCAGCCCGCTCAGGATCAGGCCGGTGAGGAATATTTCACTCTGAATCTTGATACGGATTCGGGGACTCTCGCTGTAATCGTGCCTCATAATTCCGGACTTGCCTTGCATGTTTCCTACCAGCTGAACTCTGCGGTCTTCGTCTGGATTTGTCTGGCGCTGACGCTGGTATTTACGGATATACTTCGCATGCTGTATTTCGTCAGGAAGCATAGCCGACTGGATAAACATATCCTGACGCCGATCTGTGAGATCAGCGATATGGCGGCCACGCTTTCTGCCAGCAACCTCAGCAATCGCATCAATGTAGCCGGCATGAAAAATGAGCTGAAGGAACTGGCGGTTGTCATCAACACCATGCTGGATCGTATTGAACGAAGCTACAACAGCCAGAAGCAGTTTGTTTCCGACGCCAGTCATGAGCTGCGCACGCCCATTGCGGTCATCCAGGGATATGTCAGCATGCTTGAGCGCTGGGGCAAGGGTGATCCTACCGTGCTTGACGAAGGACTTACCGCCATTGCACAGGAAACGGCCAGCATGAAGGATCTTGTGGAGAGCCTGCTTTTCCTTGCGCGCCATGACAAGAAAACGCTGATGCTGGAGCTTTCCCGCTTCGACGTGCTTGAGGTTCTCTCCGAATTGCATCGTGAGGCCTCCATGGTTACGCCCGAAGACACCTTTGTACTCTCCCCCGCCGACAGCGTGCTGATCGACGGCGATCGCGGCATGATCAAACAGGTCATGCGCATCCTGTGCGACAATGCTGTCAAGTATACGCCCAAGGGCGGTCAGATTGTTCTCGGCGTGGCACGAACCAGCTCCGGCTGCACGCTGACTGTCACAGATAACGGCTCCGGTATCCCGGAAAAAGAGCTGCCGAAAATCTTTGACCGCTTCTACCGTAGCGAATCCGCCCGCAAAGCCGAAAACAGCGGACACGGGCTCGGGCTCTCCATCGCCAGAATTATTGTTATTGCCCACGGCGGAAAGCTGCATGTTCGCAGCAAAGTCGGCGCAGGCACTACCTTCTCCATAGAGCTTCCTGCAAGGCAGCATTCACTGCACACCGCTGACCTTGGGAAAAGCGCATAGAAAAGGCCGTCCCCTTTCGGGGACGGCTTTTTTCAGTTGCGGGAGCAGCTGCATCCGCCGGAGCAGCCCCGGCAGCTCGTATTGCTGACGTTGGAAGCAGTGTACGTTCCATCGTTGCACAGAGATGCCGGAGGAAACAGCGGCAGGCTGAAGAACTCGTCGCATACGGACTCCGCAAATTCCTCGGCAGGAGGAATAGTACAGAAGCCGTAGCTGGGAATCATGATTTCCACATTGGCCAGCACCTTCAGAATGGTTGTCAGGCAGATCGTCATCTTAAACTGATTATTGCCCAGATAGCAGCCGGATACGCAGATAGCGCTGACCATGGCCTCCAGCGTGTACGGCACAATGGATTCGTCAGGAATGGACAGCAGCACGTCCTTCTCTACGGAAACAACGCCCTTACCGATGTACTCAACGCAGCGGCTGTCCACGAAAAGAATGTCAATCGGCACGTCGATGGTGGCGCGCACCCGCGCAAAACAGGGACGGTCGCACAGGCGATCAACGGACAGATTGCGGATTACGCCCTCCGTGGTAGTGCTGCGGCAGCTCTCAAAGGTAATGGGCGGTACAGGCGCGGACGAAGGTGCCACGGTCTCCTGGGTTTCCTGACAACCGCAGCTGTTGCACTGGCAGGTGCTGGCTACCTGCGCATAGCTGGTGATGGTGACAACCTTGTCATCCAGCTGCTGCTGCTGCAGCGCGCTGTCATACACGCGCTTCACCTGCACGCAGATCTTTTCCTGCAGTCCATCCAGTGCGTTACCGGTAATAGCACCGGGGCAGCAGGCGGCATTGGCATTCTTGTAGCTGTAAAACGACATATTCTCTACGCCTCCTTATCCGAGACTCCTTCTTCCGGGAGCCTTCACAAGCAAAGTATGCCTGTCTTGAAAAGGGGTGCAGAAAAGCTCCCGATTTTTATCGGGAGCTTTTGCTTTATAGCATTTGAACCGGCGTGAAGCGCTTGGCCTTTACCACTTCAAAGAGCTTTTCATCCGCTACGTCCGTCTTCAGCACAATAGTGGCAGTCCTGGCCTGCAGATCCACAGTGCAGGATTCCACGCCTTCCACTGCAGACAACGTCTTTTCGACCGTCGCTTTGCAGCGGGGGCACATCATACCATTGATCAGCATCTTCTTTTCCATTTAGAATATCCTCCTTCTCAGGTTTCACCTGCAGTTGATTCTGCTTCATTTTCATCGGCAGCCGGTTCCGGCATGGGCGGCAATTCGTCCAGACTGGCAATGCCGAAATGATCCAGAAACGCGTCCGTCGTTCCGTACAGAATAGGTCGGCCAAGCGTATCCTTACGGCCCACCTCCTGAATCATCTGCTTGTTCATGAGCGAAGCCAGCGAATAATCGCACTTGACGCCGCGTATCTGCTCCACTTCAGCACGGGTCACAGGCTGCCGGTAAGCCACCACAGCCAGCGTCTCCATGGCGGCCTGCGTCAATGATTGCTTCTGCACAGGCTGCAGGAGTCTTACTACGTCGGCAGAATACAACGCTCTGGTCGCCAGCTGTACATGCTGCCCAAACCGTTTCAGACTGAAGCCTCTCTGGCCGAAATCGTATTCATCCTTCAGGGAGGCAAGCTCTGCATCCAGTTGAGCGTTTGTTACGTTGAGCGCTCGGGCCAGATCATCCACCCGAACAGGCTCACCTGTCACGAACAGGATTGCTTCAATCCGACCCCGCAGGCAGCCCTCGCTGTTTGCATCATTCATCCAGCCTTACCTCCTCCTCAATCTCTCTGCGCCCCAGCAGCAGCAGGATATCGCCGCAAATCTCATCCTGTTCAATATGCGTTTCGCCCAGCTTCAGCAGCTCCAGCAGGGCCAGGAACAGCGTTACAACCTCTTCCTTCGTCGGCGCGTCGGAAAAAGCTTCGTCGAACCTCATCCGTCCCTTGCGGCGGATGCCGTGAATCAGCGTCAGCATGCACTCCTGCACCGTATGCTCGTCACGACGAATATCCCGAGGAGCATAGTGATTGCTCTCAGGATTCTCCTCACGCTCCGGCTTTCGTGCCCAGATCCGCAGGAATGCGTCGGTCAGTCCCTGCAGCGTAAGGCCCACAAGCTCCGTCTCCTGCGGCGGAAGAGGATACTCCTCCGGAAGCTTGGTAAACAGCTCCTGCGCTGCCTTCTCAAATTGCTGCATGGCAGCAGCGGTTTCCTTGAAGCGCTTGTATTCCTCCAGTTGACGGATCAGCGCCTCCTCCGGATCAATCTCATCCTCATCCAGGGCAGGCGGCTTGGGAAGCATGGCGCGACTTTTAATCTCCAGCAGCGTGGCTGCCATGACAAGAAAATCCGTCGCGTCGTCCATATCCAGATCCGGTGCATTACGGACGGATTCAATATATTGATCCGTAATCTCGCTGATGAAAATATCCTTGATATCAACCTGCGCCTTGGAAATCAGATGAAGCAGCAGATCAAGCGGACCGTCAAAGTCCTTGAGCTGAAAGATCATTGGCATTTTAGATCGTTTACGCTCCTCCGGTCATCATGAGAAAAATGTTCAGTACTGATTCATACAGCAGACCGTTGACTGCACTGAGCAGCTGCCCAAGTACGCCGGTAAAGCAGACCAGCAGCAATACCACCTGAGCGATACGGAAGGTCTGCGGATTCAGCCGTAGTCTGCCTCGAAGCAGCGTGTCGTTCAGCAGATGATAGCCATCCAGCGGAGGAATGGGCAGGAAATTGAAAACCGCCAGCGCCAGATTGGTCTGCGCCATCATCAGCAGAAACCGCTGCACATACAGAAGCCATGGACGTTCGGCAATACTGCCCAGATAATCGTAGCTGGCGCCGGATGCAATAGCGCTTGCCCATACGCCGTCGTCATGATAAATATTCAGCAGTCCCTGCAGAGACCCGAACTGTGACCGAAATGCATCGAGAAACTCCCGCGGCCAGATTAACCGGTTAACTCCGACGCTCAATGCCACGGTCAGAATAAATAACGTCAGGTTGGTTACAATGCCCGCTACGGACACAATGAAATCATCCCTGCGGTAATCCCGGAAATTACGTGGATTGACAGGAACGGGTTTTGCCCAGCCAAAGCCCAGCAGCAGCATGCACACCGTGCCGACCGGGTCGAGATGCTTGCGCGGATCCAGCGAGAGCCGACCCATCCACTTGGCCGTGGGGTCGCCGCACTTAAGCGCGGCATACCCATGAGCCACCTCGTGCAGGATCAGGCTGATCAACACCGTCGAGCAGAGGAAAAGAGCGTAAACAAGAAAATCAAGCGGATCATTCACGAGCCAGTTGAACCATGTCTGAAGACGAGAAAACATAACTTCCCTCTTTCTACGCAGCCAGTACGGACGCTGATATCGAAACAGGAAACATCCGCAAATCTGCAATATCAGGTCATGCCGCGGACGGCCGCAGCATACAGTAGCATAGCCCCGGTCAACATCATAAAGGAGGAGCCTGCATGAGCGAATCAGTCAACAACAGCGCCTTCATCGTGCCTGAAGACCAGAATTTCAACACCGAAACCTTTCAGGGATCCATGCAGCAGGTGCTGTCAGAGAACGTCGGCAGCTATGTAATCGTAGAATTCCTGATTGGCACCGGTCAGCTGGCAACGAAGCAGGGATTGTTGTATTACGTCGGCACCCAGTTTCTTGTACTGCTGGATGAGCTGGAATCACGCTACATCGTGTGCGACATTTTCTCCGTCAAGTTTGTCACTTTCCTGCTGCCCGGCTACAGGCCTGGTTCCGTCCCCTCGCAGGAATCATCCCCGGAAGAGGCAGCGCCGACAGCATCCCAGTTCCCTGGAGCTTTCCGTACTCCAGCACAGGCAGCTTACGCCCACGCCACAAGACGAATCACCCGCCGCTGATCATGCATCAAGTCCGCTTCTGCGGAGCAGCTCTGCTTCATCAATAACCTCAATTCCCAGCGTCTGAGCTTTGGTCAGCTTGCTTCCGGCCGCCTCGCCCGCAACGACGAAGGCGGTTTTTTTGCTGACTGAAGACGCGGCCGTGCCGCCGCATCGGCGGATAAGCTCCTCCGCATCCTTGCGGGACAGCGTAGGCAGCGTACCGGTGACGACAATGCTCTTGCCGGTAAACACGCCCTCCGAACCCTGCTGCGATTCCTGCGGCTTCACGCCGCTCTCCAGCAGTCTCCTGATCATGGCGAGATTCTCATCAAACGAGAAGAATTCCACCACGCTCTGGGCCACAACATCGCCGACGTCGGGTATCGCCGTCAGCGCTTCCTGTGTTGCGCCGATAATCTTGTCCAGCGTGCCAAAGGCAGAGGCGAGATCCCTCGCCGTTTTACGGCCGATATTCGGAATACCGATTGCAAACAGGAACGCGTCAAGCGTGCAATCCTTGCTTTTGTCCAGCGCAGAAAGCAGATTGCCCGCCTTCCTTGCCTTGAAGCCGTCAAGGGACAAAGCGTCCTCCAGCGTCAGACGATAGAGATCCGCAGGATCGCGCACATTCATCTGATCATACAGCTGCGCAGCGGTCTTTTCAGAAAGTCCCTCTATGTCCATAGCGTCGCGGGATGCAAAATGAGCGATTCGGGCAACTGCCTGCGGCCTGCAGCTGACACGATTCATGCAGAACAAGTGCGCGCCGCGCTCAATCAATTCGCCTCCGCAAGCGGGACAATGTACAGGCTTTTCGACGGGACGCTCTTCCGCAGACACATCCCCTGCGCGTCCCATAATTTCAGGTATCACGTCATTCGAACGCCGGATCCATACCCGGGCTCCAAGCGCTACCTGCTTGCGCTGAATGTCGCCCCAGTTGTTCAGGGTAGCTTTGCGAACTGTCACGCCGTAAAAATCAACAGGCTCCAGATGCGCAAGAGGCGTCAGCTTGCCGGTACGGCCCAACTCCCACGTAACCTCATTCAGCGTGGTTACGCTCTCTTCAGCTTCAAACTTATAGGCGACAGCCCAGCGGGGGAACTTATCCGTGAAACCCATCTGCTCGCGCAGAGAAACGTCGCCAACCTTGATAACCACGCCGTCGATCAGGAAGTCCAGCGACTTCCGCCGCTCCTCGATCCGACGGATACAATCCTTGATCTCCTCCCGATTGCGGGGCCTGCCAAGATACTTGCTGACAGGAAATCCATTCTCCCTGAGGAAATCCAGCATTTCCGGCTGGGAACTGAAGGGCGGATTCTCAATGGTGCCAACCTGGTAAAAAAACGCATCAAGCTTGCGGGATGCCGTTACCGCCGGATCGAGATTGCGGAGCGCACCGGCAGCAGCATTCCGAGCGTTCTTCAGCGGTTCCTTGGAGGTCTGATTATACTTATCCAGCGTGGACAGGCGCATAATGCACTCGCCCTGAACCTCCAGCACACCCTTGTAGGGAATGGTCAGGGGAACGGAGCGCACAGTTCGCGCCTGCGGAAGAATTGCTTCGCCGGTAATGCCGTTGCCGCGTGTGGCAGCCTGCACCAGTACGCCGTCGCGGTAGGTCAGGTTCAGCGTCAGGCCGTCGAACTTGTATTCCACATAATACTGCAGCTCAGTAAGGCCGGTCAGCTTTTCGGTGCGCCGGATCCACTCATCCAGCGCCTCCAGCGACTGTACCTTATCCATGCTCCACAGCCGGGTCAGGTGCGTATGAGGCTCAAAGCCGCTCAATATTTCGCCACCTACGCGGTGGGAAGGCGAATCCGGCAGCACAGTACCGGTCTGTTTTTCAAGCGCAAGAAGCTCGTCATACATTTCATCCCACTGCTTGTCGGAAATGATCGGCGCATCCTGCACATAATAGGCATAGGCCGTCTCATTCAGGCGATCCACAAGCTCTCGCATCCTGGCTGCCATATCGGTCATGTTAATCCTCCAGCTTAATAATGGGCGCTATGGAAAGGCTGAACTCCTTCACGCCGTATGCGGTGAATTCAATCTGGATCCGCGCGTCGCTGCCCTTGCCGTTCACAGCCACAACAACGCCTTCGCCAAACTTACGGTGCATCACCCGATCGCCCTGTGCAAAGAGCGACTGCATGACACTGCCGCCAAGCTGTCGGGCCTTGCTGCCCTGAAAGCCCTTCTGCACGCCGGGAATACCAAGCGCATTACCGCCAAGGGTGAGCTTCGGTTTGCCCAGATCATTCATGGCAGGCGTAGACTTGAGTCCGTAGCCGCTGCCATAGCCGCGCGGCTGAGTGGGGGCAGGCACGTTGCGGAAGGCGCTTTGCTTCTTTTCTGCCCATTCGTCCTGCAGAAGCCGGGCCGGAATTTCGTCAAGGAAGCGTGAAGGCGAATTATGGTTGATCTGATTATAAAGCATTCTCTGCTGCGCGCGGGAAATAAAGAGTCTCTGCTGTGCACGGGTGATGCCGACGTAGCACAGCCGCCGCTCTTCCTCAATCCTGTTTTCATCCATCAGGCTCCGAGCCGAGGGGAAAATACCTTCCTCCATACCTGCCATGAACACATTGGGGAATTCAAGACCCTTGGCAGAATGCATGGTCATCATGGTAACGTAGCCGCGCGAATCCTCCTGCGAATCCAGATCGGTAATCAGGGCAACGTTCTCCAGATAGCTTTCCAGGGTCGCTTCCTCCCCGGTGAAACGAACATACTCCTCAACAGCGCCCATGAACTCCTGAATATTCTCCACACGGGAGCGCGCCTCGTCCGTATCCTCCTTCTGATACTGTTCCATAAGACCTGTCTTTTCAATCAGAAAGCGCACAAACTCCGTCAGAGGAAGGGCGTCCTTCATGGCCACGAGCATGGTCATCAGCATGAAGAAGTCGCTGACGCACTTGCGGGGACGGGAAGAAAGCGACTCGGGAATATCCGTAAGCGCGGAATACAGAGGCATCTCGTTGTCACGGGCATGTACCGTCAGCTCGTTGACCGTGCTTTCGCCAATGGAACGCTTTGGAACATTGATGATTCGCCGAAGCGAGATATCGTCCGCAGGATTCACAATCACACGCAGATAAGCAATGATATCCTTGACTTCCTTGCGATCGTAGAACTTCTGGCCGCCAAAGACCTTATAGGGAATGGAAGCGCGCATCAGCATATCTTCCAGCACACGGCTCTGGGCGTTGGTACGGTAGAGAATCGCCATGCTGCCGAAGCCCTCGCCATGACGGTTGAGATGACGGATGCGGTCTGCAATCCATGCCGCCTCCTCACGCTCATCCCCTGCCGTATACAGTTTGATCGACTCGCCCTCGCCCTTGTCCGTCCACAGCGCCTTCTCCTTACGGCCGGCATTGTGAGCAATGACCTGATTCGCCGCATCAAGAATATTGGCGGTGGAACGGTAGTTCTGCTCCAGTTTAATCACCCTGGCGTCGGGATAATCCTTTTCAAAATCAAGAATATTACGGATGTCGGCTCCGCGCCAGCCGTAAATGGACTGATCGTCGTCGCCCACGACGCAAAGGTTCCGGCTGTGATCCGTCAGAAGCTTCACGAGCATATACTGGGCGTAGTTGGTATCCTGATACTCGTCTACCATCACATACCGGAAGCGCTTGCGGTAGCTGTCCAGCACAGGGGGATGATCCGCCAGCAGCTCCAGTGTCTTGACCAGAAGATCGTCAAAATCCAGCGCGTTGAGGCTTTTCAGGCGGCTTTCATACTCAAGGAAAACGTCATGAATCATCTGGCAGCGATAATCCCGCTCCGTCTGCCTGAACCATTCATCCGGTCCCATCAGCTTGTTTTTGGCATCGGAGATCTTCGCTTTAAGTTCACGGACGGGCAGGAACTTCTCGTCAATATTCTGTCGTTTGAGGATTTCCTTGAGCACAGCGCCCTGATCATCATCGTCATAAATAGCAAAGGAACGGGAATAACCCAGCTTCTCAATATCGCGGCGGAGAATCCTCGCACAGGTGGAATGGAAGGTGGAAATCCACGCATCCTCCGCTTGTTCACCCACAAGCTGAGTGATGCGTTCCTTCATCTCACGGGCGGCCTTGTTGGTAAAGGTCAGTGCAAGAATATGATAAGCAGGAACGCCGTGATCCATCAGATTGGCCACCCTGCAGGTCAGCGCGCGGGTTTTTCCGCTGCCCGCACCTGCAAGAATCAGCACAGGGCCTTCCAGAGTTTCCGCAGCAAGCCGCTGCTCCGGGTTGAGCATATTCAGATCCATTTTGATATACCTCGACACTTTATTGCAATAAAATATGGAAAATAATCAGTCTTCACCCTGGCTGTCGGAATCCATCTTGTCCAGTACATGGTTGTAGCCGTCCGCGCCGTACGTCAGAGCCCGGTTCACACGGCTGATTGTGGCAGAGGATGCTCCGGTACGCCGCACAATCTCCTGATAGGTCACATGCTTGCGCAGAAGCATGGCTACCTCCAGTCTTTGAGCGATGCTCTTGATTTCAGCAATCGTACAAATGTCCTCAAAAAAGCGATACGCCTCTTCTTCGCTGTCCAGTGCAAGCACAGCCTGCATCAGCAGCTCTGTCTGCGTGTTCTTCACCTTTGGCTCAAACATACCGTCGCTCCTTTCGCTTCCCAGCCGACATAAGTACCCATTTTGAATATATGTATTATAGCACGAAATAATCGGAATAGCCAGCAGAAAATAGCCCGCACGCGAAAGCTGAACGGACAGATTTCCCGGACGTTGCGCGCGTAAAAATGGATAACATACGCCAATACACTGTTTTTTGCCCGTCACGAAGCAAAAACAATGAGAAACAGACAGGAATAGCTTGACAAAGTATCGTTTGCCGTCTAAAATTTTCTGGTTGAAACGTCGTTCAATCCGAACGTTTCAACCAGAAGCTCTTTAAATTCATTCATATATTCAGGTTTACATCTTTCAGAGGAGGTATTTCTCAATGCTGAAAGTAGACGAGTTCTTCGGCAGCAACGTATTCAATGATGCAGTCATGCAGCAGCGTCTGCCAAAGGATACATACAAAGCGCTCCACAAGACCATCGAGGACGGCAAAACCCTTGATCCCAAGATTGCCGACGTGGTTGCCAACGCCATGAAGGACTGGGCGGTTGATAAGGGCTGCACTCATTTCACGCACTGGTTTCAGCCGCTGACGGGCATTACCGCCGAGAAGCATGACAGCTTCATCAGCCCCAAGGCCGGCGGAAAGGTGATTCTGGAATTCAGCGGCAAGGAGCTTGTCCGCGGCGAACCCGACGCCTCCTCCTTCCCCTCCGGCGGATTGCGCTCCACCTTTGAGGCCCGCGGTTATACTGCATGGGATCCTACCAGCTATGCCTTTATCAAGGACGGCGTGCTGTGCATCCCTACCGCATTCTGCTCCTACAGCGGACATGCGTTGGATCAGAAAACGCCGCTCCTTCGCTCTATGGAAGCGCTCAATAAGCAGGCTCTGCGCATTATGAAGCTCTTCCGCCGTGACGCCACCCGCGTGACTGCCACGGTTGGTCCCGAGCAGGAGTATTTTCTCGTAGACAAAAAGCTTTTTGATCAGCGTAAGGATCTTGTATTCACCGGTCGTACCCTCTTTGGCAATAAACCGCCCAAGGGTCAGGAGATGGAGGATCACTACTTCGGCTCCATCAAGCCCAGGATCCACGCATTCATGAACGAGCTGAACGAGGAACTTTGGAAACTTGGAATCCTTGCAAAAACCCAGCATAACGAAGCCGCGCCTGCTCAGCACGAGCTTGCTCCGATTTATGCCGTCACCACCGTGTCTGCCGACCATAATCAGCTGACAATGGAGATGATGAAGAAGGTTGCGCTTCGCCATGGCATGGTTTGTTTGCTCCACGAGAAGCCCTTTGAGGGCGTCAGCGGTTCCGGCAAGCACAACAACTGGTCCATGTCCACCAACACGGGCTACAATCTGCTTGACCCAGGCGACGATCCTGCCACCTCCGCGCAGTTCATGCTGATCCTAACCGCCGTCATCAAAGCTGTTGACGAACATCCTGATCTTCTCCGGCTTTCCGTAGCCTCCGCCGGAAACGATCATCGTCTCGGTGCCTGTGAAGCACCGCCGGCCATTGTCTCCATGTTCCTTGGCGACGAGCTGACTGCCATTGTCGATGCTTTTGAGAAAGACAAGACCTATACTGCCGCAGAGAAGCAGGATCTGGAAATCGGCGTGAACGTACTTCCTAAGTTCCACAAGGACAACACGGATCGAAACCGCACCTCGCCGTTTGCATTCACAGGCAACAAGTTTGAGTTCCGCTCCCTTGGTTCAAGCGACTCCATCTCCAGCGTCAATGTGGTCATCAACACCATTGTGGCAGAATCCCTGCGGCAGTTTGCGGACGTTCTTGAAAAAACGGATGATTTCCAGAAAACGCTGCATGAGCTGATTGTCAACACCCTGCACAAGCATAAGCGCATCATCTTCAACGGAAACGGATATTCCGAGGAATGGGTGGAGGAAGCCGCCCGCCGCGGACTGCAGAGCTTCCCCACTACGCTGGACGTGCTTCCGCGTCTGATCAGCAAGGAAAACGTGGAGCTGTTCGCTACCCACAGCGTCTTTACGGAAGCGGAACTGCACAGCAGACTTGAAATCCGCCTTGACAACTATATCAAAGTTCTCAACATTGAGGGTGAAACCTGTCTGATGATGGCGGAACGGGAGATCCTTCCTGCCTGCATCTCCTACATGCGGGACGTGGCGCGTACGGTAAACGAGGTTCGCAACGCCGGACTCCGTCCCACTGCTGCGGAGAAGCTTCTTGAGCAGCTGAACGAGCACACGGATAAACTGTACCACGCGGTGGAGGAGCTTCGCGTAGCAGTTGCAAGGCCCCGCGAGCAGACTCATATGGCGCAGGCGCTGTACCAGCGCGACGTCATCATCCCGGCAATGAATGCTGTACGTTCCGCAGCCGACAAGCTCGAAACGCTGATCAGCAAGGAATACTGGCCCTTCCCTACTTATTCCGATCTTCTTTTCAATGTATAAGCATGATAATTCCTGCCTGCAAAGGCGGGAATTTCTTCGTTCAGAAACATCGGAAACAGATATTGTTTTCCTTTTGTCCTAATCATTTCCCTCTTATTGACACAAAAGAGCTTATGGGCTAAACTATCAATTGTAGACGCGGATTCCGATCCGCAAGTAGTATTGAAGGGGGATCCATCCATGAAGAAGGTTACTGCTCTGGTTCTTGCTCTGTGTATGCTGCTCTTTTGCTGTTCCGCCGTGGCGGAAGACAAGGTTTACAATGTAGGCGTTCTTCAGCTTGTTCAGCATGACGCGCTTGACTCCGCTACTCAGGGCTTCATTGATGCATTGACTGACAAGCTTGGCGATAAGGTTAAGATCGACGTCAAGAACGCATCCGGCGATACCGCCAACTGCGCAACAATTGCCAATACCTTCGTTTCTGACGACGTAGATCTGATCATGGCCAATGCCACGCCTGCTCTGCAGGCCTGCATCGCCGCCACTACCGATATTCCGATTCTGGGCACCTCCGTCACCGCTTATGACGTGGCTCTGGAAATCGACGACTGGAAGGGCTTCACCGGCATCAACGTGTCCGGCACCTCCGACCTTGCTCCCCTGAACGAACAGGCCGCCATGGTGAAGGAACTCTTCCCCGACGCCAAGACTGTGGGTCTGCTGTTCTGCAGCGCTGAAGCCAACTCCGAGTATCAGGTCAAGGTTATGGAGACCGAACTGGCTGCGCTGGGCTTCACCACTGAGCGTTTCGCCTTTACCGATTCCAACGACGTTGCTGCGCTGGCCGAGCAGGCTGCGTCCTGCGACGTGGTTTATATTCCCACTGACAACACCGCCGCTGCTTACACCGAAACCATCGCCAACGTGCTTGTACCTGCCAACGTTCCCGTCATCGCCGGCGAAGAAGGCATCTGCAAGGGCTGCGGCGTGGCTACCCTGACCATCACCTACTATGATATCGGCTATAAGACCGGTGAAATGGCCTACGAAGTGCTTGTCAACAACGCTGACGTTTCTACCATGGAAATTGCTTTCGCACCCCAGTTCGTCAAGAAGTACAACGCTGATATTGCCGCTTCTCTGGGCGTGACCATCCCCGCTGACTACGCAGTCATCGGCGAGTAACCAAGTCTCTCCAGCGAAAGCCATGAAGGGCGAAAAACCTTTCATGGCTTCGCTTTGCATCTATCAGAAATTCGTACAATACAGTAGGAGGATCCCCTCTTGGATATCATCAAGCTTTTCAATGCCATGCCAGGCGCCATCGCACAGGGACTCATCTGGGGCATCATGGCCATCGGCGTGTACATCACCTACCGCATTCTTGAGGTTTCCGACCTGACCGTCGACGGCTCCATCGCTACCGGCGGCGCTGTGGCTGCTCTGCTCATCACCAACGGATGCAACGTTTGGGTGGCGCTGCTTGCAGCGTTCATCATCGGTATGCTGACCGGACTTGTCACCGGTATTCTGCACACTTCAATGGGTATACCCGCAATCCTCGCAGGCATTTTGACTCAGCTTGCTCTGTATTCCATCAATCTTCGCATCATGTCCAATAAAGCCAATACTGCCATCAGCGCCAATAAGTACGATCTCATCGTCTCCCTGCGCAACGTCCGCCAGCTGACACTTGAGAACCCGATCCTTATTGTCGGCATTTTCACTGCTGTACTGATTGCGGTGCTGTATTTTTTCTTCGGCACTGAATTCGGCTGCTCCATGCGCGCTACCGGCGCCAACGTGAACATGTCCCGTGCACAGGGCATCAATACCAACTCCATTACGATTGTCGGGCTGATGCTCGCAAACGGCATCGTTGCCATGTCCGGCGCTCTGCTGGCCCAGTATCAGGGCTTTGCTGACGTCAGCATGGGCCGAGGCGCAATCGTCATCGGTCTGGCCGCCGTGATCATCGGCGAAGTGGTTTTCGGCAAGCTGTTCCGCAGCTTCTGGGGAAAGCTCCTTGCCGTCTCCTTTGGTGCAATCATTTACTATGCCGTCATGCAGGTCGTCCTTTGGCTTGGCCTGAACACCAACGATCTGAAAATGCTTACTGCGCTTGTTGTAGCCATGTTCCTGGCTGTCCCCCATTGGAAGGGTAAGCTGGCTGCCCGTCGCGCCGGAAGCAAGGGAGGACAGAGCCATGCTTAAGATCAGCCATATTGCGAAAACCTTCAATCCCGGAACCATTACAGAAAAAGTTGCACTGGTTGACGTGGATCTGCATCTGCAGCCCGGTGATTTTGTCACGGTGATTGGCGGCAACGGCGCGGGAAAATCCACCACACTGAATGCAGTGGCGGGTACCTTCCTTGTGGACAAGGGCTCCATCGAGATCAATGGCGTGAACGTCACACGCCTCCCCGAGTACAAGCGCGCCAAGTATCTTGGCCGTGTGTTCCAGGATCCCATGACCGGCACAGCCGCTACAATGTCCATTGAAGATAACATGGCCCTCGCTTTCCGCCGCGGAGAAAGCCGTAGTCCCTTCAAGTGGGGCATTACCAGCGCTGAACGTAAGCGTTACCGAGACGCTCTGTCCACCCTTGAGCTTGGCCTGGAGGATCGTATGACCAGCAAGGTCGGTCTGCTCTCCGGTGGTCAGCGACAAGCACTGACGCTTCTGATGGCTACGCTGAAGCAGCCAAAGCTCCTTCTGCTTGACGAGCATACAGCCGCGCTTGATCCCAAGACTGCCGCAAAGGTACTGCAGCTGACCAGAAAGCTGATTGCTGAGAATCAGCTGACGGCAATGATGGTAACCCATAACATGAAGGATGCTCTGCAGTACGGCAACCGTACCATAATGCTGCATGAAGGCAAGGTTATTCTTGATATTCAGGCCGAAACAAAGGCCCGCATGCGTGTGGATGATCTGCTGAAAATGTTTGAACACGCCAGCGGTTCCGCACTCGCCAACGACAGAATGCTCCTCGGATAAGGAAAATGCACGGCAGAATCAAACTGCCGTGCATTTTCTTTACTTCACTCGTATAGTCAGGACGGTTTCATCCCCCATATACTTCTTAAGGTTTGCCAGCGCACGCTCCTTCACTTCCGACTGCTCATCACCCATGCCGTCCGGAGATGGCTGATCACTGGCCACAACGCGGTAGAAGTACTTGCCATCCTGCTTATAGCGCCATATATATGTGGGTGTATAGGCAGCCTGATCAAAGGACACCTGTCCGGCTCCGTCCACAGAGATCTTCAATTGAAGCAGCATGGCTGCAACGCCGCCGTTTGAACGGGATTCACTCAGGAAAGAACCAAGGGAATACGCACAGAGCGTCTTATGTGCTGTTCCATCGTTCCTTGTACCGTTCAACCAGACCGCCGGCTGAACAATATCCGTACCGGTTCCTGCAATAACGTCAGCGCCTGCATCAGCAAGCTGCTGCGACAATGCAACCTGCGTTTTCGACGGGGTAGTCTTGCTTCCATCCCAATTGACAGAGACTACCACAATCTGGGCTCCCCTGCTGCGCAGCTGCGCAATATCCGCAGCTGCTTTTTCTATATCCAGTACGGGCACAGCATAGGATGCATCCACTTTCTTTATCGCCTTTTTGCCGCTGCTGCTTAAGGACTGAACATAATGCAGGAAGCCAATCTTCACATGATTGATCTCAGTGAGATAACCGGCAGATCCGCTGGAATCCGCTGCAGCGCCGATCACCTGAAGCTCTCTCGCCCTGATCTCCGCTACAGTCTGCTCCACGCCTGGGAGCTTCTGATCAAATGCCTGCGGGAAACCCGCGGCGATGATATCAATGCCCGCGGCCTTGAGCATATCCAGCGTTTCTTCAGGTGCAATCAGCGCCGATACCTTCTTGTCAGGCATAATCAGATTTTCCAGCGATACAAGAGTCAGATCGGAAGCAAATTCATCCTCAATCAGCATAAGCAGCTCCGAGAAATCATACTTGTCAGCTTCGCTGTAGTAGCCGGATTTGCGCACAGCCTCATCCATATGGATGCTTCCGCCGATCGTCAGCGTAATGCTTCCGCCTCGGTAGGGTTCGGCCGTGGGGATCGGTACAGGCGTCGTCGTCGGCCGCTGCACCGCAGGCGTCGATGCAGATTGCGCCGTGTGCTGCACGGCAGCAGTCGGCTGCACAGTCTGTGGCTTCTGTGTTGTAACGCTGATAGGGATATCGTGCAGCATCAGAGAGGGCATGCCGTCCGAGACAGACAGCGCCTGCAGCATTTCACCGGCCTGCAGTTCGATGACCGTATCACCGGCAAGACGCGGAAGCACATACGCCGTGCAGCCTGCGACAGCGATTGACAGCACAAGCATCAGGATGGTGCCAAAAGAAACACCGCGCCGTTTTCTTCTTCTGCCCATGCTGCACCTCCCCTACTTTTTAGGAATACAATCAGAATACCTGCGACAGAATTGCCGCCATCAGCGCAGAAACGATCATGATACCTGCAATCACCAGGCAAACAATGCGGGTCATCAGCTGCTTACGATCGGTTTTAGACATTTTGGCCATAATTTGATTCCTCCAGTTATTCTTCATGAGATTCTTCAGTCAGTTCTTTCTTCCATACGCGCAGTTGGGTTACGCGTCGCTTTTCCATCTTGGTTACCATGCCGCGAAGCTCATCCGTTTCAAAGGATGCTCCCACAAACGGAATGCTGCCCAGCACCTCCGCTGACCAGCCGCCGGCGGTATCGGCTTCGTAAATATCCGCCACGCCAAGGTGCTCCATGAGTTCAGCCAGCTGTAATCCGCCTTCGACCAGCACCGAGCCATCCTCCATGCGGATGATATCGTTGCTGACGTCGTCATGCTCGTCATAGATCTCGCCGACAAGCTCCTCCAGTACGTCCTCCAGCGTCACAATGCCTTCCGTGCCTCCGAATTCATCCACAACAATCACCATATGAGTCTTGCTGTTCTGGAAAAGCTTCAGGAGCTTGCTGATCTTCAGCGTAGAGGGGGCCCATACAGGCGGGCGCATAATTCTGGTAATGTCGCTGCAGCCCGCATGCCGCTGGACATGGTAATCCTTTTCATGCAGGATACCAACCACATGATCCATATCCTCATGATAGACGGGCACACGCGAGTATCCGCTTTCGCGGAAAATCTCGCCAGCCTCTTCCATGGTGGCAGTATCTTCCAGTGCTGTGACGTCAACACGGGGCGTCAGAATATTCAGCGCATCCTGATCATTGAATTCGATGGCCGAACGGATAAGCTCCCCCTCGTGCGCATCCATATCGCCTTCGCTCTGCGCCTCATCCACCATGGTGATCAGCTCATCCTCGATATCATTCGCGCTCTCTGCTGGCTTGAAGATCCTGCTCAGCAGCCTGCTCCAAAGCATAAAGAAAGCATTGAACGGCGTCAGCAAAATGATCGTGGCCTTCATAGCCGGCGCAAGCGCAACAGCAAGCCGTTCCGGTGATTCCTTTGCAATGGCTCTGGGTGAAACCTCGCCGAAAACGAGAATCAACACGGTCATGACAATCGTCGATACTGTCACGCCGTAGCTGCCGATCCACATGGTAAACAGCACCGCCGCAATGGAGGTGCCGGCAATGTTTACCATATTGTTACCCACAAGGATCGTGGTCATCAGACGATCATAATCCTCTGAAATATCCAGCGCGGTCTGCGCCTTTACGCTGCCTTCCTGGCAAAGGTTCCTGATGCGAACCTTGTTGAGTGAAGAATAGGCAGATTCAGAAGCAGAGAAAAAGGCAGAGAGCGCCACGCAGATTGCCAGCGCAGCAAGCAGTATACCGGCAGTGGGACTCATGGATGACAATCCTTTCAGCAGTACGTCCGGTGTAATCCGGTTCAGTTCATCTCAGGTTGATCCCCAAAGATGCTCCGCAGCAAAAAGCGGCGGTACTGCGCAGGCCGACTGTCACACGAGGGAGGTTGATCCACGAACCGCCACTCCTTTCGCATTATTGGATAGCAGATATTATAGCATAGGACACGGCAAAATGCAAACATCCTGCCTTATTACACCTGATGATTATTCCGGTTTGTTCAGCACCTGCTGAATAATGAAACGCGGTCGGGCTTTTGTTTCACCATACACCTTGCCCACATATTCGCCGATGACGCCAAGACTCAGCAGCTGAATGCCGCCGATCAGCCAGATCGAACCCATCAGTGACGTCCAGCCGGCAACGGAGCTGCCGCTGATATATGCAGCAAGCGCCCAAAGCAGCATCAAAATGCTTATAGCAAAGACAATAGCGCCCAGATGCAAAATCAGTCTCATGGGTTTGATGCTGAAGGAAGTAATGCCGTCAAATGCGAAGCTGAGCATTTTCTTCAGCGGATACTTGCTCTCTCCGGCAAAGCGTTCGGCGCGCGCATACTCTACCGTCGTCCAGGGATAGCCGATCTGCGGCACAATACCGCGCAGGAAAAGATTCACTTCCTTGAAGTCGGCAAGGCCTTCAAGCGCACGGCGGCTCATCAGACGGTAATCCGCGTGGTTGAAGATGATATCCACGCCCAGCGCCTTCATCAGCCTGTAGAAGCTTTCCGCAGTAAAGCGCTTGAAGAAGGTATCCGTCTTACGGGACGAGCGCACTCCGTATACCACGTCATAGCCGTTATGATATTGTTCCACCATAGCGTCAATGGCATTGATATCATCTTGCAGATCCGCATCCATGGATACAACCATATCCGCATAATTGACCGCCGTCATCAGACCCGCCAACAGTGCATTCTGATGTCCCCTGTTGCGGGACAGATTCACGCCGGAGAACAGCTTGTCCTCTTCATGCAGCTGCGCAATGATGTCCCAGGTGCGGTCCTTTGACCCGTCGTTGACAAACATGACTCGGCTTTCAGGCGAAATCATACCCGAATCCATCAGACTTTTCATTTTAATTTTCATGCGCCGAGCCGTTTCAGGAAGAACTTCTTCTTCCTTATAGCACGGAATAACCACATAAAGTGTTTTGGCTTCCTTCACGGAGATTTCCCTCCTGACTTTGTCTGTGTATATGATAATAACGTTCCGGACTTCCCATTTCATCCTCTCCACGGAAAGAAGCATGACGGATATCCATCATGCTTTGTTTGATTTCCCTGTCAGCGCTTTTTCACCACAACGCCGCCGGTCTTCCAGATGGAATCAGGAGGCACCACGCCACGCACACAGGACAGGGGGTAAATATTACTGTTGCGGCAGACCACCGTGCCGGGATTCAATACGCTGTTGCAGCCTACCTCCACGTCATCGCCCAACATTGCGCCAAACTTCTTCAGACCAGTAGTCATATGTGTTTCACCCGCATGAACCACGACGGGCATCTTATCGCTCTTGACGTTTGACGTAATGGAACCTGCTCCCATATGGCTACGGTAGCCTAGGATGCTGTCACCCACATAGTTGTAATGAGGAGTCTGCACATTATCGAACAAAATAACGTTCTTAAGCTCCACCGAGTTGCCGACCACGCAATGATCGCCCACAAGCGCAGAGCCGCGAACAAACGCACAGTGACGTACCTCCGTATCAGCGCCGATAATGCACGGAGCGCCAAGGTACGCAGTAGGAGCAACCTTTGCTGTTTTATGCACCCAGACCTTGGGCGAAACCTCGTCAAACTCATTGGGATCCAGCTTCGCACCCAGCTCGATAATCAGCTCCTTGATGCCGGACAGAGCCTCCCACGGATAAGTAAACTGAGCGAGATAATTCGCAGCACGGGTATGCGCCAGATCATACAGTTCCTGGATCGTAACCATAAACAACCTCCTGATCAAATCACATGAGATAATCCTATCATTATTTCAACTTTATTCAGGGTAACTCCTGCGTCTGAAAATCAAATTAACCTTCGATACGGCTGTAGCACTTGACGCCCACGCATTTGAAAAGGAACAGCGAAACCGAAAATTCCAGCACAACTGCTGCAAGTACAGCGATCAGCCGCAGCTCTGCATTGACCTCCATGACAAAAAACATAAGAACCCAAACGCAGGCAGGTATTGCCAGCATCATCAAAGCCAGCAGCATGGACCACAGCGTGTTCATCCCCTGCTTAATGGCCTGAGTCTCATTGGTCCAGTCAAAGTAGGGCTTCACAGCGTCCATGGTGATCGACAGGGCGCAGACCGCAAGATGATACAGCAATGCAAGCAGCGACGCAGGAAGCATCAGCACCGGGAACACCCCAACCACAAACGAAACTGCAGCCATCGTTACGATTGTACCCAGGAAACTCACAGAAAATGCCGCAAGCAGCTTTGCCGTCATATATACGTACGATGCTACAGGCATGGCACGGTACAGGTCATGCTGCCTTGCACCGCGGGACACAGCGGTGGCAGCCGCGGGATTAATCAGCCCCGGGAATGCGAGCAGCACCGTAAACAACAGAAGCTGTTCCGTCTGCGGGATACTCTGCAGAAAGCTCCGTACGAATGGAAGAATTTCCTCTGCCGGAATTTCAGACGACATACCAATGCCCATGAAGACGAGCATAAGCGGCATCACGATGACTTCTGCAAGACCGTTGGTAACATAGGCAGGAGTACGCAGCAAATCAATCCATTCCCTGATAAACAGCGCCTTCAGCTGACTGCGCGGTTTCTGCTGACGCACGACATCTTTCTTCCGTTTACGCTGAGCCGCCTGCTCGGACTGGCGGATACACACATTGAGATAGTTTCGTCCGAGAAGCTGATGTACGGTAATTAGAAAACCAAAGGAAAGAACGATGAACGTGGCAAAAGAGCCCCAGTCCCCGGACAGCCCATCAACCGCCCATCTGACAGGCGGAACGGCAGTCGTAAGCAGGTCAATCAGCGCAGAGCTGCCAAGAAGCAGCCGGACAAAGAACATTGTGTCCGCATCCTCCGGGATAGAGGGCAGAATTTTCATCTCAATCGTCAGAATAGCAGCCACAAGCAGCATAGAGCCCACCGTAAGTGCAAGCTCCTTATGCTTGACAATCGACGTACAACCTGCCAGCAGCGCGGAAAGTACCACAATGATTCCCATCGGCAAGGCGGAAGAGGCCAATACAGTTGCCGCTGCCCGAAGCCAGTATCCTGCTCCTCCGCTGGTCTGCAGACCGAACATCGTCAGCGCAGGAACAAGAAGAACAAGATTCAGGAGAAGCTCTGACAGATAGATCTCCGTCATCCGCACGGCAAGCACCGTCCCGGATTTGACGGGAAGACTGGCGAGCCAAACGTTGTCCCGGTTGAAATACAGTCGGCTGAAGGCGGAAAACACGCTCATCAGCAGTGTGCAAGCCATGGATATCAGCAGCATCAGCGCAGGAAGCAGCTGCTCCTTGCCCACAGCTTCCAGCGCTTTGGCCAGCACAATCTGGACAAAAACAACGACTCCCGCCAACACTGCAAACCCGATTCCGGCAAAGATAATCAAAACCACCAGTCCGGGATGAATCCTTCCGCTCTTGTGACTTTGCATAGCTCCCCGAAGTGAAGCCCACAGCTGCATTGCGGATAACCGCAGCAATGCGGCATAATTCCTCATGCCTGCTGCACCTCCGTCAAATCAAGGAAAAGCTGCTCGAGAGACGCGCACTTCTCACCGGAGCGAAGCTCCTCCATGGTGCCTCGGGCAATCAGCCTGCCCTTGTCGATAATCGCAATCTCATCACACAGTTTTTCCGCCACTTCAAGCACATGAGTAGAGAAAAAGACCGTATTTCCTGCATCGCAATGGAGACGCATCTCCTGTTTGAGCAAATGAGCAGCTCTAGGATCGAGACCAACCAGCGGTTCGTCAAGCACCCAGACGGGAGGATTATGGATCAGCGCACCGATAACGGTCAGCTTCTGCTTCATGCCTCTGGAATAGCTCCGTATCTGATTGTACGCAGCGTCTTCCAGCTCAAACAGGGACAGATACTTTTCGATATGTGCCTTGCGCCGCACAGCATCCACCTGATACAAATCGGCAATAAAACGAAGATATTCCATGCCCGTCAGCCGTTCATAAAGATCATGTCCGTCCGGCACAAACCCGATAAGACGCTTGGCTTCCACCGGACTTTTCGCCATATCGATGCCTCCGATGCGTACGTGGCCCTGCGTGGGCGTAAGAATTCCCGTCAGCATCCGGATAGTGGTTGTTTTTCCGGCTCCGTTGGGACCGATCATTCCAAAGAGTCGCCCGCCTGGCACGTGAAGTTGCAGATCATCCACAGCCAGCACACCGGCCTTTCCATATCGCTTTGACACGTGTTCAAACTGAATCATTCATACTCCCCCACAATTCATTTCACGCACCCGAAGGCATTACACAACGCCCAGCAGCCGGATCAGCAGCATATAGACCGCTGTTCCCCCGGCAATGGAAACGATCATCTGTTTGCGCCAAAGATGAAGCACAACCGTTACCGCCACGCCCGTAAACGCCGGCAGCCACGTTCCCAGGCCTGAAAAGGAAACGTCCTTGAGGCAATATACCACCAGCATCAGCATGACTGCCCGAGGCAGCTGAGCGCCCAGCCAGGACACAAAGGCAGGAGGCTGTTTTCCGCCGGAAAAAACAAGGAATGACACGGCTCTTGTCAGCAACGTGACAGCGGCTGCAATCATCACCGTCAGAAAAACCTGAAAGGACGTCATTCTCCCGCGCCTCCCTTCCGGGTTTGATAACGTACGAAGAAACAACCAAGCATCAGCGCCATTGAAACGAGCAGGAAGCTTTCCTTGCCGATGATCAGCAAACTGCCCAGCGTAGCCAGCAGACCCAGCAGCGACGGAAAGAGCATGTCCGTGCCGGACAATCGGCCCTGCCGCCATCCTTTATACGCGTCTGTAGACTGTTCTGTAACAATCACCGCAAACAGTGCCGTCATGGCAAAATCAATACCTGTCAAATCAAAAGGAATAACCTGACCCAGAAGCGAACCCAGTACAGAGCCGGTCACCCAGTAGCATTGATCCATCAGCGCAATGGAGGTATACCATCGCCCCCTGTCCTGTTCATCAGAAGGCGCTTCGTTGCAGACCAGAGAATAGGTTTCATCTGTCAGAGAAAAAATAAGATACGGTTTATACTTTCCTGTGCCAGCGTACTTATCCAGCATGCTCAGCCCATAAAAAATATGCCGGGCATTGACAAGCAGCGTCATCAGCGCCATGGTGATTGGTGCAAACGGTTGTGTCAATGCGCCAAGCATGGCAAACTGCATGGAGCCCGCATACACGCATACGCTGATCAGAAAAGCCCACTCCACGCCAAAGCCTTTTTCCTTGAGCGCCACACCGTACGCAATACCCAGGAAAATATAGCCTGCCAGCACAGGCAGCGTACGGGCAAAGCTTTTTCGCAGCATCCGGAGCATAGCTATCCCCACTTCTTCTTTCAAGTGTACATTAGATTATACTTCCTGCCTGAATCAGCTGTCAATGCAGGTAATGCCTTTGTTTTGTTTTTGTTTCTCTCGCTTGACGAACAATGGCTGATATGCTACTTTATTCGAGAGTAATTATCAAAACGAGGTGAATAAGCATGGCCTCACATGCGCGCCGCATGACGGAAGGCTCTATCCCGCGCCATATTATTTCCTTTGCGCTGCCGCTGTTCTTCGGTAATCTGTTCCAGCAGCTTTACAATGTAGTTGACAGTCTTGTGGTCGGCAATTTTCTTGGCAGCGAGGCGCTTGCTGCCGTCGGTTCATCTGCCAATATGATTTTTCTGATGACCGGTCTGTTCCACGGCGTCTTCATTGGTGCAGGCGTCGTAGTCAGCCGATATTACGGCGCACGGGATCAGGAGAACCTATCGCTTGCCGTACATACCACGGTGGCCTTCGGCATTATCGCCGGACTGTTGTTGACTGTGGGCGGTATCACGCTTGCTCCGGTCATTCTACGCTGGATGGGGACTCCAGACAGCGTTCTTCCGCTTTCCATTTCCTATTTCCGAGTGTATTTCTGCGGTGCGCTGGCAAGCGTCCTATACAGCACCTTCAACGGAATATTCAACGCTGTGGGCGACAGCAAACACCCTTTGTATTATCTGATCATCTCCTCGCTTCTGAACGTCGTGCTTGATCTTCTCTTTGTCGGCGGATTCGGATGGGGTGTATCCGGCGCTGCATTCGCCACAGTCCTTTCACAGGCCACGAGCGCAATGCTTGGACTCATCAGACTGATCCGTGTTCAGGACGTTTTCCGACTCACGCCTCGCAGGATACGGCTTAATCTTTCCATGCTCCGGCAGATTCTCCATATGGGCGTTCCCGCAGGAATTCAGAACTCCATCACGTCTCTTGCCAATCTGGTCGTACAGAGCCACATCAACGCCTTCGGCGCTCTGGCCATGGCAGGATGCGGCGCGTACAGCAAGATTGAAGGCTTCGCTTTCCTGCCAATCACCAGCTTCAGCATGGCGACAACTACCTTTGTCGGTCAGAATCTTGGCGCTGAAAAACATGCCCGAGCCCGGAAAGGCGCTGCATTCGGTGTGCTGTCCTGCGTGATACTGGCAGAACTGATCGGTATAGGCATCTACACGTTCAGCCCTGTTCTGATTTCCTTTTTTGACAGAAATCCGGAAGTTATCGCATTCGGTGTTTCGCAGGCCCGGACTGTCACGCTTTTCTACTTCCTGTTGGCTATCTCCCACGGTATTGCAGGCGTGCTGCGCGGCGCAGGTCGTTCCATCATCCCCATGTTTGTTATGATGATATGCTGGTGTCTGATTCGTGTCAGCTACATCGTTGTGGCAACGCCCATCATCGGCACCATCCAGTCTATCTTCTGGGCGTATCCCCTGACGTGGAGTCTGAGCAGCATCTGCTTCCTGACCTACTTTTTCAAGGCTGACTGGGTGCATGCCTACAGCAAATCAAACATAGCCCGCACCTGAAAAGAAGGAGTCGGATTTTGATCCGACTCCTTCTTTTACTTGTTCGGCTGTGGTTGCGTAGGCTTGACCATGGTGAGACTGATTCTGCCCTTCTGCTTATCCACCTGCAAAACCCATACGGTGATTACGTCGCCTACGCTTGCCGCTTCGCTCGGATGCTTGATCCGTCGGTTCGCCATCTGACTGATATGAACAAGACCGTCGTGATGCACGCCGATATCCACGAATGCGCCGAAATCCGTCACATTGCGTACCGTACCCCTCAGCTCCATGCCCGGTACAAGATCGTCCATATCCATTACGTCTGTACGAAGCACAGGCGGCGGCAGTTCATCACGCGGGTCACGGCCAGGCTTGGACAATTCGGACACAATGTCCCGCAGCGTGGGTTCACCGCACCCAAGCTCTGAAGCAAGCGTTGAAAGACCGTATTCCCCGACCCTGACGTTCAGGCCTTCCTTTGCCGCTCCGGCAGGCGTCAAGCCCAGCTTCTTCAGGAGCTCTTTGGCAACGGCATAGCTTTCGGGATGAACGCCGGTATTTTCAATCAGATCCTTTCCGCCCGGAATCCGGAGGAAACCGGCGCACTGTTCAAAAGCCTTCGGGCCAAGCTTCGGAACCTTCTTCAGCTGAGCACGGGAGGTGAACGGCCCGTTCTCTTCTCTGTAAGTTACGATATTCTTTGCGACCGTGCTGTTTACACCAGCCACATGGCTCAATAGCGACGGACTGGCCGTGTTGACGTCCACACCGACGCTGTTGACGCATGCCTCTACAACGCCGTCAAGGGCTGCGTCGAGCTCGCTCTCCTTCAGATCATGCTGATACTGCCCCACGCCGATAGCCTTTGGATCAATCTTCACAAGTTCGGCAAGAGGATCCTGAAGCCTTCGCGCAATGGATACCGCGCTGCGCAGGCTCACGTCATAATCCGGAAACTCCTCCGCAGCAAGCTTGCTGGCAGAATAAACCGATGCCCCCGCTTCGCTGACAACCATGTACGATACGTCCGCTTCACCCTGCAGTTCCCGCACAACCTGCGCAAAGAACTGTTCAGTCTCGCGTCCCGCGGTGCCGTTGCCAATTGCAGCGATCGAAACTCCGTGCTTGCGTATGAGATTCTTTACCGTTGCCTTTGCCTGCGCCACTCGTCCGTGGGCCGGAAGCGGAAAAATCACGCCTGTGTCAAGCACCTTGCCGGTCGCGTCCACTACCGCCACCTTACAGCCCGTGCGGATACCGGGATCAAGACCGATGGCAACCCGTCCGCGAACGGGCGGCTGCATCAGAAGAGGCTTCAGGTTCATAGCAAACACGCGGATCGCCGCCGCCTGCGCCCTGTCGGTCAGATCGTTGCGAAGCTCCGTCTCTATCGACGGTGCAATCAGGCGCGAAAAAGAATCCTCACAGGCTTTGATCACATATTCTGTTGCGATGCTGCCCGTATGTGCCACGTACTCTCCCTGAATAATACCCTGCGCAGCTGCAGCGCCAACGTCCAGCTTAACCTTCAGGAAGCCTTCCTTTTCACCGCGGTTCATTGCAAGCACCCGGTGGGAAGGCATCAGCTTCCAGGGCTCACTGCGGTCATAATACATGCGGTAAACGCTGTCCGCGTCGCCGGCTGCCTTCGTCTGCAACACGCCGTCGCGGCGATAGAGCGCCTTGAGCTTTGTACGGATAACAGGATCGTCGCTGATCTTTTCTGCAATGATGTCCATCGCGCCCTGTAATGCATCTTCAGGAGTTTTCACGCCTTTCTCTGCATCCACATAGTCCCGGGCAAGCTCCTCTGGCGTTCCAGCCTTGCTGAGCTGCAGAAGAAGCGTTTCTGCCAGCGGAGCAAGACCACGTTCTCTTGCGATCATGGCTCTTGTACGCCGTTTAGGCCTGAAGGGACGATAGATATCCTCAAGCTGCCCCATTGTTGAAGCCTGATCGATGGTCGCCTGCAGCTCTTCCGTCCAGACCTCCAGCTTTTGCAGGGATTCGGAGATCTCCTGCCGTCTGTTCTCAAGATTACGCAGAACCGTCAGCCGATCTGAAATATCGCGCAGTTTCTGATCATCCAATTCACCGTGTTGCTCCTTGCGGTAACGAGCGATGAAAGGAAGCGTGCAGCCTTCATCCAGCAGACGAATCACGGCTTCGGCCTGCCACGGCGCAATTCTGAATTCCGAACACAAAGTTTCGACTATTGTCATAAACATTTCCTTTCTTAACGTCCGTTTCGTCCTGCAAGAATCCCGCTGCCAAAGGCAAACATCAGGTTGAAGCCTCCGCAATCGCCGTCCACGTCCAGCACTTCTCCTGCTGCATGAAGTCCTGGGACAAGCAGCGATTCCATATTTTCAGGGTTAAACTCACGGCAGTCAACTCCGCCCCGTGTCACCTGCGCGTTATCAAAGCCCTTAAGGCCTTTGACCTTCAGAGTGAAAGCGCCTGTCGTTTCTGCAATCTGTCTCGCCTCACGCTTTGTCAGCGAGCCAGCTGTACGGTTTTTCCACTGCACACCGGCCGCCAGACACAAGGCGGATGCTACGCGTGACACGCACAGGCCGGTCATCAGCTGCTCCATGGGTACGTTCCCCCACAGTGACTTTCTGCGAAGCAATTCTTCCGTCATTTCTTCGGCTGATTGGAATCCCATACCCTCCAGCAGATCCATGACAAGCATACTTCCCGGACGAACATAACCGGCGCACTGCATTACGCATACGCCGCTCACCCCATAATCAGAGAACAGCGCCTCGCCGCGTTCTTCATGAAGCACCCGATCCTGACAGACGACCTTCACTGCACATTTCACACGGATTCCCGAAAGTCCCCTGATCTTATCCGTTTCCGTCATAAGCTGCGTCAGCACCGGCTCAGGCCTGATAATACGGTGACCAAGCTCCGCCAGCAGCGGATAGCAGCTTCCATTGCTGCCCAGCTTCGGCTGAGCACAGCCACCTCCGGCTACAATCACACGCTGGGCTCTATACGTACGATCCTGCGACTGCACGCTGAAACCATGCTTATCCCTTCTGATTCGTTCCGCCTGTACACCCGTGTCCACCTTCACGCCTGAAGCTTCCATTGCAAGGCGGAGCATATCCAGCACGGAAGAAGCCTGTCCGCTGACCGGATAAGCCCTGCCCCCATCCTCAACGCGCAGACGAAGTCCCAGATGCTGCCAGAAGACCTTCTGTTCCTCCGCGCCAAAGAGCGCAAGCACCCTGCCTGCAAAAGCAGTTCCACGGGGATAGCGCAGCTCATCCATATTCATCAGATTGCATCGGCCGTTGCCGGTGGCAAGTATTTTCTTTCCAACGCGATCCATCCGCTCCAGTACCGTCACGCGATCGCCGCACCGTGCTGCTTCAATCGCAGCAGCCATTCCCGCTGCGCCGCCGCCAATCACCACTACGTCAGCCATGCATTGCACCTCCGAATCCTGTCTATACGATTATAACGGATTTTCTTTCCCTGCGCAACCGAATATGTTTGTTCAAAGCGTCATATCCTACGCTTCAGGAGAGGTGATCAAATGTCTGCAAACGTGCAAGAACCAAAGCCGTACACCTGGAGGTCGCTTGTGACCCTGCTTGTTCTCACACTCGGCGGCGGTGCGCTTACCGCACTGCTCACGCGCAGTAGCATGGATACATATGAAACCCTGACAAAGCCGACCTTCGCCCCGCCCGAATGGGTTTTTCCAGCGGCGTGGATCGTCCTGTACGCGCTTATGAGCATCTCCATATGGCTTGTACTCCGCACAGGCTGCAGGGCGCGTTACAGACTCCTCGCACTATACTTCATTCAGCTGCTCATCAATCTGGCATGGCCTTTTCTCTTCTTCACCCTGGAAGCATTCGGTCTTGCTTTTTTCTGGCTGCTGCTGCTTTGGGGACTTGTGCTTATTCTCATGCTCCGAACCTTCACATACACCCGGACGGGCGGATGGCTGCTGCTCCCCTATCAGCTCTGGCTAACATTTGCAGCTTTGCTGAATTTCTTCATTGCACGTCTCAATTGAAAAAGACGCTCCTCAGCGAGTGTGATGGAAAGGATGGAGTTATCCTTCACTTGCTACTATGCAAATACAGTAAGCGCAAGCCTTAGCTGGCTTGCGCTTACTTGTGCTGCTGTGATAGAATGAAAGCGATAAACTTGAAGTTGGTGAAACGATTATGTTTTTATACTAAGGTGTAATCTTCATTCTGCAATTGCAAAATAGGAGAAAGAAAATGAGTGAAAAGATTTACACACTAAGCGAACTCTCCACGATGAGTGGAACCACACTTCGAACATTACGAAGTGATATTAAGTCTGGTCTTCTCTTAGGAACAAAAGACTCTGGCAAATGGATCTTTACAGAGGATGACCTGAACCGCTATTTCAGCCATCCTGAAATCCGC
>JAFURI010000126.1 GCA_017471885.1 Clostridia bacterium
GGACACGTCGAAGGTGCCGCCGCCCAGATCGTACACCATGATCTTCTGGGCCGCGCCGTTGTTGAGGCCGTAGGCCAGCGCGGCGCTGGTGGGCTCGTTGATGATACGCTTCACGTTCAGACCTGCGATGCGGCCCGCATCCTTGGTGGCCTGACGCTGGATATCGTTGAAATAAGCGGGTACGGTGATCACCGCATCGGTGACCTTTTCACCCAGATAGCTCTCCGCATCCTCGCGCAGCTTGCGCAGGATCATGGCGCTGATCTCCTGCGGGCCGTAGGCTTTGCCGCCGATATCCTTGCGCCAGTCGGTGCCCATATGACGCTTGACGGAGGATACGGTGCGCGATGCGTTCACCGCTGCCTGACGGCGCGCCGCACTGCCCACCAGCCGCTCGCCGGAGGCCGTAAAGGCCACCACGGACGGCGTGGTGCGCTCGCCCTTGTCGTTGGGGATAATGGTCACTGCGCCGCCCTCCACCACGGCCACGCAGCTGTTGGTGGTACCCAGATCAATACCGATGGTCTTGCCCATAGGTCAATAGCCTTCCTTTCCTTGTCAGCAGCAGCAGATGCCGTAGCGGCAGTAGGGACAGAACAGCTGCAGCATGCACAGCGTCCAGCACAGGCGGCTGGGATCCATGGCGTGCATGTTGAAGCCCCTGGCGTTGCTCTCGTAGGTCTGTCCGGCCTGACGGTACTGCCGCAGCAGCGCGTGATAAAGCTGGTTGTTCGGATCCATCTGCACGGCGCGCTGCATATGCTCCGTGGCGAGGATCTGGTTGCCCGCGCCATGGTTGGCCACGCCGGAGAGATAATACCACCGTGCGTCGCGGCTGACGCTGACAATGTTCTGCAGATGCGTGACCGCCATCTGATACTGGCCCTGGTTGATTTCCCGCACGATCTGGCGGATCACGGGACTGTCCCCCGGCATCTCCTGAGGCGGCTGCACGCTGCCGGCATAGCTGCCGCCGAAGCCGAAGATATCCTCAAAGCCGAAGCCGCCGAAATCGCTGTACCAGCCGCCCTGACCCTGATACCCCTGCCGGGAATATCCGCCCTGACCGCCGTACTGCTGCTGGCCATAGGGATTCTGATACTGCTGCTGCGCCTGCTGCCGGGCGCGCTGCTGGGCGTACTTGTCAGGATTGAGCAGCATATCGTAGGCCTGGTTGATTTCGTTCATCTTCCGGGCCGCGTCGGGATCGTTGGGATGCAGGTCAGGATGGTACTCCTTGGCCTTGCGGCGGTAGGCGCGCTTGATCTCCTCCTGCGACGCGCCCATTTCCACGCCAAGCACCTTGTGCGGATTGTCGATCATTGCTTGCCCTCCTTCCGCTTCTGCATGGCTTCGTTATAGGTCTGCCACAAACCCGAATAAAGAATGTTGCGCAGGATATCCGCATCCTGCAGCATGGGCAGGCTCTCGAAGGTCTCCGAGGCCGCACCCAGAATCTGCTTGAGGCTCTCCCGCATCTCCTCGGGCTCCCTGCCCATGAGGATCACAGGATTGTAGCTGCCGCTCTTTTTGTCCCGGTCATAATCACAGGCCGCGTCTGCCAGATAGATGAATCGGCCCAGCGACATGCCGAAGGACCGCAGCGCGCCGCGCCAGTAGTCGTTTTTCATCACGAAGACCGCGCCCATAATCCGCCCGAAGGCGTTGGCCGCCGCGTCGGGATTCTCCTCCCTGCGCCGTTCAATAGCGTTCAGCTCGCGAAGGCTCTCCTCCATCACCCGGCACTGCTCGCCCCAGCGCCGCTTCACCTCGTCGTAATGCTTTTTCAGCATATCTGCGGCAGCCTTGGCCCTGCGGCTGTGATCGTCCTGCCAGTCGTCCATCAGCTTGTGATAAGTGAGGGCGATGGTCATATCCGCCGCATAGCCGGTGATCTCCGTAACGGTATAGCGGTGCTTCCTCACCGGATGGGGCGCGCACCGCTGCTCGCCCTGCTCCTCCTCCGGCTCGTACAGCGATCCCAGAAAGAGGGTCAGGAAGGTCATGTCAAAGGTGAGCGTCAGCTGACCCATCGCGCCGAAGCGCTTTCCCAGTTCACGGCAAAGGCCGCAGTAATGCGCGCGGTAACGGGCATTCTGCGCATCGGTCAGATCAGCCGGATTGGCTCTTACATAGCCGAACATGTCATGCTCCTTGCATCAGGATTTGGCGGTGAATTCGCAGCCGCACTTCGGGCAGCGCAGGGTGCGCATGCCGCCGCCGCGCTTCATGCGGATCAGCACCCGGCACTGCCTGCAATTCACATATTTGTACTCACGACTGTTCTTCAGCCGCATCCAGAACTGCTTCATCTGCGTGGTGAACTGATAGCGCCACCTGACGTAGGCGTTGTTTTCCGCCGCACGCTTGTAGCAGTTGCGGGACAGCATGCGGAACAGTGCATACACATACAGCGCCGTGCCCGCAAGGCCCAAAAGCCCCGTGCCGATAAACGAATCCGCCAGCGACAGGATCAGGCCCGTCCACAGGGACGCGTAGCCCAGATTATCCACACCGTTGCGCCCGGCCATGAAGCCTGCCAGCGCAGATTTGATTTTCTGCCAGATACCCATATAAAACGCTCCTCCCGCGCCGCGCTCCTGCGCAGCCGGTTCTTATGATAGCATCAAAATGTGAACTCAGTCTGAACAGACGGAATTTATTCCAGAATATTGCTGGTGATATAATCCGTCCCCATGGCGGCCAGCCTGTGTCCGTCCGCAGGATCATCCGCCGTCCATACGTTGATTTCCACGCCCGCAGCATGAGCCTCACGGACGAAGTCCTCCGTCAGGGCGGTATAGCGGATATCCAGATCCAGGTGATTCTCCTTAAGGACGCAAAGCAGTCCGTCGTCAATCCGGCTCACCAGATACTGCGCCTTCTGCTCCGGCAGCAGTTTCCGCAGATCCAGCAGGTTCTCCAGCTCAAAGGAGATGAACACCGTCCTCTCCAGCCAACCCTCACGGCGGATCAGCTCCACAATGCGGGCAATGTCCTCCGGCTCGAAGCGGTTCTTCAGCTCCAGCACGCTGTACTTTTCGTACTTGCGGCAGATGCGGACGTACTCCTCAAGCGAGGGAATGCACAGATCCCGGCGAACCCGACCGTCCCTGTCCTTCATGGACAGCTGCCGCAGGGTCTCGTACTCCGCTCCCTCCACCGGCAGATCGCACAGCGTCACCCGGCGGGTATCGTCGTCATGGATGACCACAAACTGTCCGTCCAGCGTGCGGTGCACGTCGGTCTCAATGCCCCAGTAGCTGCGGTTGCCCGCCGCCACAAAGGCCGCTGCGGTGTTTTCCAGTTCAAGTCCGCTCAATCCCCGGTGAGCAATCATCCGCACGTTCTTTTCACCCAGCCTGACGGTATCATGCATGATCATATCCTCCTTTGCGCTTACGCCCTCCATTATACATGTCCTCCGCGCCCGATGGCAAGCCCTGAAAAAAATACAGGTGCATTTCCTGCGGATACGTTGTATAATAGGTGCAATCCTGCTGTTCTTTGCAAAGGAGCTGAATATGATGAACAAAACCTACACCGATATCCTCCGTCGGGCGGACGAATGGATCGAGGCCCACAAGGCCGAGTATATCGCCGAGATTCAGGGGCTGGCCCGGATTCCCTCCGTCAGCCGTGCTGATCTGGCCCAGCCCGGCGCGCCCTTCGGCCCCGACTGCCGCAGGGTGCTGGATTACGCGCTGGAGCGGGGCCGCTGCTGGCAGTTTGAGGCAGAGGATCTGCACGGCTGCGCGGGCAGCATCACCATGGGCGACGGGGACAACGCCATCGGCCTGATCGCCCATCTGGACGTGGTGCCCGTGGGCGACGGCTGGGTGTATCCGCCCTACGGCGCAACCTACCTGCCGGAGCACGACGTACTGATCGGCCGCGGCGTGGACGACAACAAAGGCTCTGCCGTGGCGGCGCTTTTCGCCATGCGCATGCTGCGGGAGTTCGGCTGGCCGCTGAAGCACGGCGTGAAGCTGATCTGCGGTCTGAGCGAGGAAACCGGCATGCAGGATATGAAGCTGCTCAAAGAAAAAGGCTATCGCTTCCCCCAGCTGTCTCTGGTGCCCGACGCAGGCTTCCCGGTGAACTATGCCCAGAAGGGCTCTGTAGACGCGGAGATCGCCGCTCCCTGCAAGGGGAATCTGATCCGGCTGGACGCAGGCTCGGTGCGCAACATCGTGCCGGATCTGGCGGTCTGTACCGTCGCTGCGGATGAGGATACCGTCCGCGCAGCCCTGTCCCGACTGGATGACGCCGACACCTCCATGCTCACCGTTCGTCCCGTGCAGGGCGGCACGGAGATTTCCGCCGCAGGCCGCTCCGGCCACGCAGCCTTCCCCCAGTCTACGGACAACGCCATCCACCGCCTGACCCGCGCCCTGACGCTGTCTGGCCTGCTGGAGGGCTCCTGCCGGGACGCTGTGGCCCAGCTGGCAGATCTCACATCCGACGCTTTCGGCGAGAGCGAGGGCGTGGCTTTCTCAGACGAAGCCTCCGGCCCCCTGACGCTGGTGTACGGTGTGGCGCATCTGAAGGACGGCCTGCTGCATGTGTCCGCCGACTGCCGCTATTCCATCTCCCTCAAGGGGGATGAACTGTGCGCCCGGCTTCGCGCTGACTGGGCCCGCAGGGGCTATCAGGTCACCCGGCTGGAATCCAGCGATCCCTTCTATATCCCCAAGGACGATCCCCGGGTTCAGGCCCTGCAGGACGTGTACAAAACCATCACCGGACGGGATGATCAGCCCTACGCCATGGGCGGCGGTACCTACTCCCGTGCGGTGCCCAACGCCATCTCCTTCGGCCCCGGCATGCCTGGCCCGAAAACCGACTTCTCCGCCTTCCTGCCCGAGGGTCACGGCGGCGGTCATGGCCGGGACGAGGCTATCTTTATGGACAAGGTGTACACCTGCTCCCGGATCTATGCCGCAGCTATCGCCGCGCTGGACGCTATCCTCCCCTGACCGATATTGATCAAAAGGAGTACGATGATGATGGAAATGCACAAGAAGCTCGGCTTCGGCCTGATGCGCCTGCCCATGAAGGACGGCGAGGTGGATATCCCCCAGACCTGCCGTATGGTAGACCGCTTCCTTGAGGAAGGCTTCAACTACTTCGATACCGCCCACGGCTACATTCAGGGAAAGAGCGAGAAGGCCGTCAAGGCCGCCCTGTCCTCCCGTTATCCCCGCGAAAGCTATATCCTGACCAACAAGCTTTCCGGCGGCTTCTGGAGCAGGCAGGAGGATATCGAGCCCCTGCTGAACAGCCAGCTGGAGGCCTGCGGCGTGGCGTACTTCGACTATTATCTGATGCACGCGCTGGACAAGACCAGCTACCGCCGCTACCTTGAAAACGGCGCCTTTTCCGAGGTGCTGCGCCTGAAGGAAAAGGGCAAGGTGCGCCACATGGGCATCTCCTTCCATGATACCGCCGAGGTGCTGGACATGATCCTCACCGAGCAGCCGGAAATCGAGATCGTGCAGATTCAGTTCAACTACCGCGACTATGAGGATCCGGACGTGCAGTCCGGCAAGTGCCTTGAGGTGTGCCGCAAGCATGGAAAGCCCGTGCTGGTGATGGAGCCCGTGCGCGGCGGCTCGCTGGTGGATCTGCCTGAAGCCGCTCAGCAGCTGCTCAGCGCCCGCCGCGGCGGCAGCCTCGCCAGCTACGCCCTGCGCTACTGCGCCTCCTTTGAAGGCATTGTGATGATCCTCTCCGGCATGAGCAGCACGGAGCAGATGGAGGACAACATCGTCACCATGAAGGAGGACAATCCCCTCACCGAGGACGAGATGAAGGCCATCGGTCAGGTGGTGGAGATCCTGCGCAACCAAAACCAGATCCCCTGTACCAGGTGCGAGTACTGCACCGAACGCTGCCCGAAGAACATTCCTATCCCCCAGCTGTTCAAGGCCGTAAACCGCAAGCGTGAGTTCAGGAATGCGGATATCACCTGGTCCCTGAACAACGCTGTGAAGGAGCGCGGCAAGCCCTCCGACTGCATCTCCTGCGGCCTGTGCGAGAGGGTCTGCCCCCAGCATATCGAAATCCGCAGCCTGCTGCGTGAGATTGCAGAAAACTACCAGCTGTGATTATTCAGCCTGTCTTCCTTAAAAAGGAGACAGGCTTCTTCTTTTCTCATCAACTTTATCCGGGGCACGCGCATCAAAAGCCTGCGCGTGCTGGAGTATTGTCCGGATCACAGTTGGACGATGATCCTTCTGCTGATCGTCAATGCAGTGTTCTCCCGGTTCTTTCTCGCGCTGGGCATCTTCATTGCAGACTGGAATCACGTCGATGACGACGAAACCGAAGCCACGCTGGAAAAGTGCATGCAGAAGGCGCCGGAGGACGCTGCCGCCCTCGTTTGATCCTCATCCCGGCCTGATTTCCTCAGACCGGATATTTTTTTCAATTCTGTCAAAAAGCACTTGCATTGTACGCTATCCTCTGCTATAATGTCGAAGATTTGGGCATTTTACCCCTTCGACGACGACTAAAGGGAGGAACCACAAGGTGAAAAACAACAGCAACCGTCTTGCGATCAAAATGCTGATTGCCATGGTGGCAGGCATTGCCACCGGTCTCATCTTCATGGCTGTCCGCGATTCCATGGGCGCTGATTCCCAGACCTGGATGACCATCAACAATCTGCTCTTCCAGGACATCACCGCCGCCGGCGCCAACAATGCCATCGGCCTGTTCTACATCGGAGGTCAGCTGTTTGTGCGCAGCCTGCAGGTGGTCATCGTGCCCATGGTGTTCACCTCCATCGTGCTGGCCATCGGCACCATCCGTGACGCCGCTACTCTGGGCCGCGTGTCCATCAAGACCTTTTGCTGGTTCCTCTTCACCACTACCGTCGCTCTGCTGATGGCCGGCCTGATCGGTCTGGGCTTCTACAAGGGCGGCGCCTTCAACACCACCCTGGAAGGTGTGGCTGCTTCCATCGGCTCCACCGGTTCCAACCCCCTGAACGTGCTGCTGAACATTGTGCCCAGCAACATCATGGCCACCTTCTCCGTCAACAACGGCGTACTGGCCCTGATCTTCCTGGCCGTGGTCGTGGGCCTGAGCCTGAACAAGCTGGGCTACGGCAGCGAGTGCACCATCAACCGCTTCTGCAAGGAAGTGAGCGAGATCGTTGTTACCTTCCTGAACTTCGTGGTCAACAAGTTCGGCCCCGTGGCGATCTTCATGCTGCTGAGCCGCACCTTCGCCACCTACGGCACCAACTACCTGAAGCCCGCCATGACCTACGTGGTGCTGACCGTTGTACTGCTGCTGGTGTACCTGTTCATTGCTTACCCCATCATCGTGTACTTCACCACCCGCCTGAACCCCATCGTCTTCATCAAGAAGATCTTCAAGGTGATCGTGTTCGGTTTCTCCACCTCCTCCAGCGCAGCCACCCTGCCCCTGAACGTGGAAACCACCACCAAGGAGCTGGGCGTTGATTCCCAGATTTCCTCCTTCGTGCTGCCTCTGGGCATGACCATCAACATGGACGGCACCGCCATCATGCAGGTGATTGCCACCCTGTTCTTGGCCGGCGTGGGCGGCTATGACGTAGGCATCGGCAGCCTGCTGATCATCCTGGTGCTGGCCCTGATCGCCTCCGTGGGTACTCCCGCCGCTCCCGGCGCGGGCGCTGTGGTGCTGTTCACCATCCTGAGCGGCATGGGCTTCACCGGCGAGGCCGCTATGATGGGTTACACCCTGATTCTGGCCATCAACCGTCCCATTGAGATGCTGGTTACCAGCCTGAACTGCGTGGGCGACTCCGTGGCTGCTGTGACCGTCGCCAAGAGCGAGGGCAAGCTGGACGAGAAGGCCTACAACGCCTGATCAACCCGCAATTGAAAACCGTCCGGTCGGATATATCCGACCGGACGGTTTTTTCATGTTTACGGCGCAGTCATCGCTTCCAGCTCCTTCTCCAGCAGCCGGAAGAACTCTGATACATGCAGCCCATCTGCCAGCGCATGATGCGCCAGCAGCGTTACAGGCATCATCAGCCGGCCCTGTGCATCCTCCTTGTACTTCCCCCATGTAATGCGCGGATTGGACTCATCCCCGCCCGCCACAGGCTGAATCAGCGCATTGTAGTTCAGCCACGGAAGCGTTGATATGAACAGCATGCTGTCCGCATCCTCATCCTCCTCAAGGCTTCCGCTTTCCCTGCAGCGCTGCCGGGCTGTCTCCGCCTGCACCAGGTACTCGTCCATCGGCATATCGTGATGTAAAGTACAGTAGCAGTACGTTCCGTCGGGCTTCATCTCCGTATGAGAGGTGGGACATACGTCATACTCCACAATGCCGCCGTCACGGATACGCTGCCGCAGCTGAGACACGCCGTTGGCCGCCTTTGCCGCCGCATGCATAAAAGCAAGGTAAAAGGAGCATTCCCGGCTTCGGCAAAATTCAACCAGCGCCGTTACATCCACATCCACCGACACACCCAGATACGGATATGCCAGCGAGCGGAAATAATCAAAATGCTGCCGCCGGGGATATACGTCCATGTCAATGTATCTGCAATTCATACGATCCTCCGTGCTGAAAAAAGCCCCCGGGAGCGGACGCCTCCGGGGGCCGGTTGCTGTTATTCGGTCTTCAGAGCGTCCAGCTTGGCCTGAGCCTCCGTACGGCCCGCAGCCACCGCCATGGCGTAATACTCCGCCGCCTTTTCCGGGTCCGCAGCGCCTACGTGGCCGTCCCGGTACAGATCGCCCAGCATTTCCATGGAGTAGGAGTCGCCCATCTCCACAGCCTTGTTGTAGAACTCCACTGCCTTGGGATAATCCGCCGGACGGATATCGCTGTGACCGCAGTAGAAATAACCCAGCCAGGAGATCAGCCATTCATCCTGCGTACCAAGCGTCCATGCCCGGTCGAGCATGATCAGAGCCTGATGGTAATCAGGTGCAACCAGCACCGTGCCGTCCTGCGCATTCGCACCCGACAGATAGAGGCGCGCAAGCTTCTCTGCAGCCGTCAGATTGCCCTCAAAAGCGGATTTTTCATACCAGTCTACAGCCTTTGCGTAGTCCGGTACGCCGTTGAAGTCTCCCTCCTCATAGCGCATGGCGAGGTACAGCGTTGCGTTGGAATTACCGTACCACGAGGCCTTGATGAAATACTGTTCAGCCTTGAGGATATCCTTCTCCACACCATAGCCCTGGAAGTAGATATTACCCAGTTGGGTCATAGAAGAGCTGTTGTTCTCCGCCGCAGAAAGCTCGTAGTACTCAATGGCTTTCAGATAATCCGGCGCGCCGGTGAGCTTGCCGTCAAAATACAGATCAGCCAGTTCGTTGAGCGCGTCTTCGTTTTTCAGTTCAATTGCCTTCTCGTACCACTGGGCAGCCTTGGCGTAATCCGGCGCTCCCAGCCTATCCGAGGCATAGAGCCGTGCCAGACGCACTGCGGAATCCGTGGCCCCCTGCTCCACTGCCAGTTCCAGAAGCCTCACTGCTTCTGCAGGATTTTTGCTCACGCCCACTCCATCCACATAGAGGAAAGCCAGGTTATTGCTGGCGGAGCCATACCCCAGAGCAGAAGCCTTCTGATACCAGTTCGCAGCGCTTTCCGGATCCGATTCGCCGAAGGTGCCGTGCTTGAGCTCGTAGCCCATTCTGAACATACCCTGCACATCTCCGCCCTCGGCGGCCTTGAGCAGCAGCTCCTTTGCGCGGACAAGATCCGTTTCCACGCCGTAGCCCTGCAGGTACATCATGCCCAGCATATACGAAGCCTGAACGTTGCCCATTTGATCCATCTCCTCGAAGATCGGCAGGGCTTCATCATACACGCCGGCCTCGTAATACGCCTTGCCAGCCTCAAAAAGCGCCTTGCCGTCTTCATCAATGACAGCCACCTGACTGACGGGCGCCTCCGCAGCAAATGCAGGCAGGACAAACACGCACGTCAGCACCAGAGCCAGAAACAGCGCGATTTTTTTCATTTGCAGCTCCCCTTTTCCGAAACAGAATGGATATTATCAAGAGTGTAACCCGTTTTTTCCCATCTGTCAAGAAAATGGATGAAAACAGCAAAAATCCGGACAATTACTTGTCCGGATCAGTGCGGGAAACAGGACTTGAACCTGCATGAAGAAAGCCCTCACTAGAACCTGAATCTAGCGCGTCTGCCAATTCCGCCATTCCCGCAGAAGAAAGTGGGCAGGGGTGGATTCGAACCACCGAAGTCAGTGACGGCAGATTTACAGTCTGCTCCCTTTGGCCACTCGGGAACCTACCCATATGAAATTGGTTTCCTCATTGTCCAAGAGGATGGAGCTGGTGATGGGACTCGAACCCGCAACCTGCTGATTACAAATCAGCTGCTCTGCCAATTGAGCTACACCAGCATGCACTCGCTTGGTAAGAACCTGCAGCAGTCCAGTAAGAATAGTGGCGACCCGGAAGGGGCTCGAACCCTCGACCTCCAACGTGACAGGCTGGCGCTCTAACCAACTGAGCTACCGGGCCACA
>JAFURI010000127.1 GCA_017471885.1 Clostridia bacterium
CTTTCGGATGTCTGGGGCACTGCCGGAGTCGTTTCCCGGAACAGTCATTTGCTCCATTTTACCACGAAACGACATCTTTTTCCACGGCGTAACAGGGGCTGGATAAAGCAGAACACACAAAAAACAACCCGGCGCTTAAGAGCGAGCGCCGGGCTGCATAAAATGCTTACTTTCTTTCGCCGATCAGCAGCAGATCGCTGTTCAGGCCATGGGGCGGCAGGGTAAAGCCTCCCTCTCCGGGGAGAATCTGGCAGGGGATTTCCCTGCGCTCTGCCAGGTGATACAGCGTCAGCTGCCATCCCTCTTCCGGGAAGGAAAAGCCGGTGGTCTGATTGCGGGGGATATAGGCGGCGAAGGCATGCTGATCTGCCGTGTGGGCCATGCAGGTGGCGGGTGTTGGGGCGCAGACCTCGTCCGAGGGCGTCAGGGCCCACAGTGCGTGCTTCTCCACCAGCTTCCGGGCAAAGGTGCGGTCAAGCGCACCGGGAAAATTCAACGCATCCCACGCAGGGAAGGGCGTCAGGCAGGTATACAGCGGACGTTCGCCAAGCCGGTTATTCTTGTCCGGGGCGAAGAAATCACCCTCCCGGTACCACTGCCATACGCCCTGCGCGCCGTAGGCAAGACCTGCGCATGCGCCGCTGAGCAGCGACAGCCATGTGGTGCGGCGCATTTCAGCGGCGCCGTGGGTATTGTCGCCGGGGCTGTCCCAGCCCTCGTAGCAGGGCTCGGCGTTGAGGACGGGCAGCGTGTTCTGCAGCTGTGCAAAGGCTTTGGCACAGTCGCGGCATCGGTCGGCATAGCCGCCGAAGTGACCGCTCTGGAACGCACGAAAGTCTATTTCCGGGCTGTAGAGCAGCGCGGCAGGAATGCTGTCCTCCACCTCGCGGACAGAGGTGAAGCCGTCGCCGCAGATATGCAGCGAGGCCAGCGCCTGCGGATCAGCCGCCTTCAGCGCATGGAGCGCGGGCAGGTAGTATTTCTCCGCTGCCTGATTGGAGAAATTGGTGTCGCCGCTGACAAAGTAGACGGGTTCATACGCACGGAAGCGCCGGGCGACGTAATCCGCATACTCCGGCACGCAGGCGGGATCCATGGGCGAATGGCCCCACAGATGATCAAAGAAGGTTCCGTTTGTGTAATTGGACCACAGCAGCACCAGCACAGGGATCATGTCCAGCGCACGCAGCTTGTCCAGCATCAGGCAATCATGATCAAAATAACTGCTGGGGATGCGGCTGAAGTGCCACAGCTGATGATCACCATTGCCGAAGGGATTGGCTTTTTCGCCGGGTGCGAGGCTGCGGTCCCACTGCGGGAGCACGTTGATCATGACGGCGTTGAAGCCCTGCTCCCTGCGCAGCAGCAGATACTCCTCCCATTCCTCCATAGTGGGATTCGTAAAGGCGCTCCAGCAGGTATCCGCCATCAGGAAAAAAGGCTTATCATCCCTGATGAAGCAGCGGCGGTCGGCGGAAAGGGTGATACGGGCCATGTCGGAATCCTCCTGCAGGTCAATTGCGGGTGAGCCAGAGCCATCCGGCGAAGGTCCACACGCCGCCAAAACCAAGGCCGGCCATGCGCAGGCCGTTGGCAAACTCCGTATTGGGCAGGCAGGCGGTGACGATCTCCAGCATCAGCATGGCGGTCAGGGGTGAGAAAACCCAGCCGGGACGGGGCAGACGGCCCTTCAGGGAGCCGATCAGCAGCGCGGCTGCGCCCAGCATATAGGGCACAATGCATGCCAGAGACAGTCCGCCGACGGCAGAGAGCGCAAAGGTCATGCCGGGCAGCGCGAGATAATCCTGCAGCGCGGCAGAGGCAGGATCAAAGCCCTGCCCGCAGGCGATACGGATGATCAGCAGCATGACGGCGCACAGCACATGCACGCTGCCGCCCAGAAGCGCCGTGGCGGCTGCGCCCAGGCGGATCAGCCTTCGCTCGCGGCGGGCGTATTCGGCAATGGCGAGGAAACCGAAGGCCTGCAGCGGGATGCCGACGCCGCCCATCAGCGCCCCCAGCGCCAGCTGGATTTCGCTCATGTGCATGGCGGAGCCCAGCATACCGGTGATCATATCACCGGTGGGGTACAGCGCCCAGCCCAGAACAAGATCGCTGGCCATGGAGAGCACAGCCGCCAGAAGGCCGATCCACAGATGCCTGCGGTTGATGGCGTTCATGGCTCCTCCTGTTACAGCTTGCATACGTTCATGGGCTCGCCCTTCAGGTAGGCGTAGAGATTGTCAAAAACGATGTGGGCGCGGCGGATCATGGATTCCTCGGACAGGAAGGCCACATGGGGTGCCAGCAGCGTGTTCCTGGCATGCAGCAGAGGCTCGGAATCCGGGATGGGCGGCTCCACGTTGTACACGTCGATAGCAGCGCCTGCGATGCGGTCTTCGTTCAGCGCGTCGGCGAGCGCCTGGGAATCCACAATGGGGCCGCGGGCACAGTTGATCAGGATAGCGGTGGGCTTCATCAGCGCGATCATCTCTCGGCTGATCAGCCCCCGGGTGGAGGGCTTGTTGGGCGTGTGCACAGAGACGATGTCGCTGCGCTGCATCAGCTCCTCCAGCGTCACATATTCAATGCCCAGCGCAAGGGCTTCCTCGTTCTGCCGGGGACTGCAGGCAATGACCTTCGCGCCGAAGGCCAGGAAAAGCTTCGCCGTAGCCAGACCAATGCGGCCCAGACCTACGATGCCCACCGTGCGGCCGCCGATTTCACGGCCCATCAGTCCGGCGGAGGTGCCGCCGCTGCGTACGCGGGTATTGCACTCGGTGATCTTGCGCATCACGCCGATGGCCATGCCGATCACCAGCTCCGCTACCGTCTGGTTGGAGTAGTTGGCGGCGTTGCAGACCATCACGCCCTTTTCACGGCATGCGTCCAGTCCCACATGATCAATGCCGGTGAAGGCCACGTCCAGCATCTTCAGCTTCGGCGCGGAGGCCACTACGGCGGCAGGATAGGGGTTGTTGGCGATCATGACGATATCCGCAGCCGCGCTGCGGCGCTTCAGCTCCTCGCAGTCGGTGGTCTTCTGATCATAATAGGTGAAGGTGTGACCGGCGTCCAGCAGAGGCCGGGACAGCTGATCAATGAGTTCGCGGCTTACGCCGATGGGCTCAAGCAGACTGATATGCATGGATTATCCTCCTTTGAATCCGCCTCCGTGCGGTTTTCTTCTGATCAATAGTATACCGTTTTCCTGTCGGGCTGGCAAGGGGAGAATCTGCGGCGATTTTCCATATTGCGGAAAAACGTGCTATCGTATACAATAAGGGAAAAGGTTCGTTTGCAAAAAAAGAAAAGGCGGCGTCAGTATGAAGGAAACGTTTGTTCAGGAAACCTTGTCCACGCCTGTACGCTATGAATGCGACGTGTTGGTCTGCGGCGGCGGTACGGCGGGCTTTGCAGCGGCGCTGGCGGCAGCGCGCAACGGCGCGGACGTGCTGCTGATTGAACACAAGGGTTATATCGGCGGCACCCTGGTAGCCGGCGCGGGCCCGCTGCACAGCTTCTTCAACCTCTATAACGCATATCCGGAGGCGGGGAAGCATCAGGTGGTGCAGGGCATCGCGCAGGAGATTGTGCAGCGGCTGATGGATAGGGGCCAGTCGCCCGGCCATCTGGAGCAGAAAAAGGGCGGAGGGTATGATTCCGTCATCACGCTGATTGACTGGGAAGGCTACAAGGCGCTGGCGCTGGAGATGCTGCTGGAGGCCGGCGTGCGGATGCTGCTGCATACGGACGCGGTCGGCGTGATCAGGGACGGCGACCGGGTGAAGTATGTGGTGGTGCAGAGCAAGTCCGGCCGGGAGGCTATCCGGGCGAAGGTGGTGATTGATACTACCGGCGACGCGGACGTGGCATATCTGGCAGGCTGCGAAACACAGAAGTGTCACCATACGACCTCCGTGGGTATGCCCTTTACCATGCACAATGTGGATATGAAGCAGCTGAAGGACTATCTGGAGGAGATGGATATCATCACCCAGCTGGTGATCGGCGATGAGCAGATCCCGGGCAGCTGCGCCATGCGGCTGGGATTTGATCTGAAAAAGTTGCCGGAGTTCACCCGGTACATGACGGAAAATGGCATCTGGGGGCCGCTGGGCTACTCCATCCACGAGGGCGAGTTCACCTATATCAACGGTACCTCCGTGCGCAATGTAGACGCCACGGATACGCAGGCCCTTACCGATGCGGAAATCAGGCTGCGGCTGCAGGTGGCGACGTTCTCGCAGATGCTGATCGATCATGTGCCGGGCTTCGGAAATGCCTACGTCAGCCGCACGCCGGATACCGTGGGCGTGCGCTTTACCCGCGCGGTAAAGTGTGATCATGTGCTGAGTCTGGAGGAGATTGTAAACGGCGCGCGCTTTGAGGACGAGGTGTTCCTCTACGGCTTCCATGACAGCGCGCCCCGGATTACCATCAGGGACGGCAAGTGGTACGGCTTCCCATACAGGGCCATGCTGCCCTGCGGCGTGGAGGGCCTGCTGGTGGCGGGACGGAGCCTTACGCCGGATTACGAGGCGCATATGTCTACCCGCAACACGGTTTCCTGTCTGGCGCAGGGACAGGCGGCAGGTACGGCTGCAGCGCTGGCGGCGCAGGATCAGTTGCCGCCCAGAAACGTGGACGTGCAGAAGCTGCGTGCGCTGCTGCGGGAGCAGGGCGTCTTCCTCGACTGATATCAAACACAGAGGCCCGCTCTCCCATAGGGAGAGCGGGCCTTGTGATTGTGTGCAGGTTAGTATGGGGACAATCTTACTTCAGGTGCTCGGCAACCTGACCGGAGATGGATTCCACATACTTGTCCCAGCCGGCGTCAGCCAGCTTGGTCTTCAGGGTCTCGATGCCCTCGTCATAGGGCACAACGCCGGCCATCATGGGCATGGCGAACTCGCTCCACACGGCGGAGATCTGCGCATACTCAGTCTTGATGGGGTCGTAGTTCAGGGACAGACCCAGCTTCTTGGAGGGCAGAGCGCCTTCGTCCCAGGCCATGTAGGTGGGGATGAAGTCATCGGGCATAGCCTCGGAGAACAGGGAGATGTTGGCGTTGAACATCACCCAGTCGGCGATGAGCTCAGAGTTGTTGATGCGATGCACCTTGCCGTTTTCCACGGTGTAGTCAACGCCCTCGATGCCGTAGGTGAACAGGTTGACGTATTCCTTGGTGCACAGCAGATCCAGGAACAGGGCCACATACTGGCCGTTCTCGCTGGTCACGGGGATCTGGAAGGCGGTGTTCTCATACTGGGCCTTGTACTTGGGCTTGTCGCCGCCGATGAAGTACTCGGCAGTCTTGGCGGTGGGCACAACCTTCTGCAGGTTGGGCAGGTTCTCATACACAGTGGTGCCGCAGGTGCCGCGCCAGAACATGTAGTTGCCGCTTTCGAACAGTACGTTGTTGGAGGTGGTGTTGGTCAGGATATCCTTGGAGATGACGCCCTGAGCATACCATTCGGCGTACAGCTCGCACAGTGCCTTGAACTCATCGCTGTCAACCACAGAGACAACCTCGCCGGAATCTTCGTCGATCCACAGGCCGGTGGCCAGCTCGGTCAGGTTGCGGTCGCCGATGCCGCGCAGGATGCCGGCGGGCAGCACATAGTCCATGGTGGCGTACATCTCGGGATGCTTCTCGTGCACCAGAGAGACGAACTGCTTCAGCTCCTCCACGGTGGAGATGCTGGTCATGCCGACTTCCTCCAGCAGGTCCTGACGGACGCACAGGGTACGGAAGCTGTCAGCGGTGGGCTTGTTGCCGAAGGGAATGGCGTACACATGGCCGTCGGACCAGGTGTAGGGGATCACAGCGTCAGGATTGGTGACAGCCTTGTAGTGAGGCATGTACTTCTCGATCAGCTCTTCCACGGGCTGCAGATAGCCCTTGTTGACGCTCTGGGCCAGCCAGCCGGTATCGGTCCAGGTGGAGTCAAAGGCTTCGCCGGAGAGGATCATACGGTCAGTCATGTTGCCGGCGCCGTATTCGCTCCAGGGGATGTACTCGATGTTCACGACGCAGTTGATTTCCTTCAGGAAAATGTCAGCGTACACCGTCTCGCACAGTTCCTGCATGCGGGGGGTCTTGTCACCGTACATGTAAACGGTGATCTCGCCGGTCTCTTCGGGCACCAGAGCGGGATCGATGACGTTTGCCGAAGCCGTGCCGACCACGGACAGCAGCAGCGCCAGAGACAGGATGATGGCAGCCAAACGCTTGAACATAGGGGAACCTCCTTGAATTTATTGTTTCAGCAGCATGCCAGCTGCTAAAGACCGGATATGGGGGATTCGGAGTACGACAGGCGCGGCGGTCAACTCAAATGTCAACCATGCTGGGCGGAGAAATGTGACGAAGCCACCGTCAGACATGTAGTGTGGCAGGCGCGGCGGTC
>JAFURI010000128.1 GCA_017471885.1 Clostridia bacterium
CTTGACGGTATCGGCCAGAGCGTTGATGCCCTTCTCCAGAGAGCGGCGGGCCTGCTCGCCGAACTGAATCTGCTTAGCCATAATGTTTCAGACTCCTTTACGTTGATGATAATTGGGTTGAAGCGAATGAAGCTCGTGTTATTCGACAATAGCCAGAATATCGCTCTGACGAACGATGATCAGCTCTTCGCCGTCGATCTTCACTTCGGTGCCGGCATACTTGGAGTAGATGACCTTCTGGCCAACCTCAACCTGCATGGTGATTTCCTTGCCGTCCACCATGCCGCCGGGGCCCACGGCCAGAATCTGCGCCATCTGGGGCTTTTCCTTGGCAGCGCTGGTCAGGATCAGACCGGACTTGGTGGTCTCTTCTGCTTCAACATTCTTGATGACGACGCGGTCACCCAAAGGCTTCACGGTCATGTTATCGTTCCTCCTACACTTGGGATTCATATTGTTAGCACTCGAAAAGGTTGAGTGCTAAAAAGTACGTTGCTATTATGGCCCAATATTGGCAGAGTTTCAAGCGAACATACGTTCTATTCCTGTGAAAATTTTGAGAACAATTCCATAGAGAGAGTAAATTGAAAGCATCGCTGGTCAATTTATGCGGGGATGTGGTACAATGTGCATGCAGAAGGAGGAGAAAGCAATGACGGAGACTGCGGCGAAGCTGCTGGCATGGTATGACGCGCATGCCCGGGATCTGCCCTGGCGGGGCATTCATGATGCGTACAGGACGTGGGTGAGCGAGACCATGCTGCAGCAGACGCGGGTGGATACGGTGCTTTCCTATTATGATCGTTTTCTTGCCCGGTTCCCGGACGTGTCTGCGCTGGCTGCGGCGGCGGAGGAGGACGTGCTGAAAATGTGGGAGGGTCTGGGGTATTACCGTCGGGCGCGTAATCTTCACCGGGGTGCGAAGCAGGTAATGGAGGAGTTCGGAGGCGAGATGCCCCGGACGACAGAGGAAATCCGCAGACTCCACGGCGTGGGCGATTACACGGCGGGAGCCATCGCCAGCATCGCGTATGATCTGCCTGTGCCCGCAGTGGATGGCAACGTGATCCGGGTGATATCCCGGCTGAAGGGAATCCGGGAGAATACCGGCGTACCCTCGGTGAAGCGGCAGATTACTGCCGAGGCCGCCGCGCTGGTGCCGGAGGCGAGGCCGGGGGATTTCAATCAGGCGCTGATGGATCTGGGGGCGACGGTCTGCGTGCCGGGTACGCCCTCCTGCGAAAAGTGTCCCCTGTGCGGCATGTGCGATGCGTATCAGGAGGGGGATGCGGACGAGCTGCCGGTGCTGCCGCGAAGGGAACCTCCCCGGCCCATTGATTACGACGTGTGCCTGATCTTCTCCGGCGGGCGTGTGCTGATGCGCCAGCGCACGGAGACTATGCTGCAGGGACTGTGGGTGTATCCCATGTTCGAGGAGCATCGGGAAGTGGATTTGCTGTCGGAGATCATCCGCCGGAAGCTGGGACTGAAGGCGGGGGAGATCAGCTTCTGCGCAGATGCAAAGCATGTGTTCACCCATCAGGTGTGGCAGATGAAGCTCTACACTGCCCGGGTGGATAAGCATGCCGCCGCGCCGGCGGGCTGGCGTTTTGTAACGGCAGAGGAGATGACTTCGCTGACCATTCCCACTGCCATGAAGGCTGCGGTGAAGGTTGTCAAAGAAAAACTGTAAACAAGAAAAAGAAACCGACAAAACGTCGGTTTCTTTTTTGATGCAGTATGCGGCTGTGCGTCACTTCCGCTCCGCCAGCACGCCGCCCACGTCGAAGTGGCGCTGTTCGCCGTCAAAGCCGCAGAAGGAGAACGCATCGCCCAGCGTCCGCAGCTCGGTGCGCAGGGCCTGACCGGGGAGTACCTCCATATCATAATTGAGGGCAAAGCGGCGCAGACATTTGTCCTTCATGGTATCCACGCCCAGAGCGTTGCAGCACCAGTCCATGTATTTCACATTGTTGACGTGGCCGTTCATGTCCAGATCCGTATACACGGGGGATACGGTTCCGATCTGCAGCGTGCCGGAAACCTCCGCCACGGTGGCGGGCAGACCCATGGGCGCAGTCAGGTCGCTGTTATCGGGCATCAGGCGCATCACCGTGTCAGGACGGGCCATGCGGCGGGAGTTCAGATCCAGCAGCGCCCACAGTGTACCGGCCCGGCCGATCTCGTGGCCCTGTTCATCCCGGAAGATAAAATAACGGGGGAAGAACCAGCGGCGGTTGGGCATGGGGAAGGTCTCGGTAGAAATAATCTCCCGATGGCGGGGATAGCGGTCCATCTCCACCTCCACGCGGGTCAGAATCCAGATAACACCCTCCTGCATCAGCGCGTTGCGGCCTACGCCGATCAGCTCGCCGTGCTTGCCGGCCATCTCCTGCATGGTCTCCAGAATGGCGGAGGGCTTCCATTGGGCGTTCAGGTCGCACTCGGAGGCACGGATCACATTTTCTTCCTTATAAACCTTGATCATAAACACAATCCTTTCCGTTAGCGTTCAGATATCATGATAGGCCTTCGCCCGCGGCGCGTCAAGTGTAATGAAAATAATTTTTTGCGCATAAAAAGAGACAGGCGTCGCCTGTCCTGATGGAAATACGTGTGTAATTTATTCGCCCTGACGCAGCTCGTCCAGGCACTTTTTGCAAACGAGCTTGCCCTTATAGGGCGAAACGTCGCGCGCGTCGCTGCAGAAAACGCAGCTGGGATGATATTTCTTCAGAATGATTTCGTCGCCGTCAACGAAAATCTCCAGCATGTCCTTCACACCGATATCCATCGTCCTGCGCAGTTCGATGGGCAGCACAATACGGCCCAGAGTATCCAACTGACGCACAACACCGGTAGATTTCATAAAATACCCTCCTGTAAACAACATCTGTACTAAATTCAGGCTGACTCTGCGCAAAGAATAAACGTCTTCGGGATTCAAGAGCCGCTATGTCTATTTTACTGAATACAGCACTTTCTGTCAAGAAGTTTAAATTATGCAAAAATAATTATTTATTCGGGAGGCGGAATCGGAATGACCGGAAAGCTGTGGACTGCGCTGACTTTGACTGCGTGCCTGCTGGCGCTGATAGAGGGAAACGGCGCCCGGAGCGCGGCTGCGCTGATGGACAGCGGAACCGCGGCGGTGAATATGACGCTGGAGCTGATGGGCTCCATGGCGCTGTGGGGCGGGCTGATGGAGCAGCTGCACGCCTCGGGAGATATAGTCCGGCTGGGCAGATGGATCCGCAGGGCGATGCAGCCGATTTTTCCGGGGGTGAAGGATGATGAGGCGTGGTCGGCAATGGGGATGAATGCGGCGGCGAATCTCTTCGGGCTGGGGAACGCCGCCACGCCCAGCGGGATCCGTGCAGCGCAGCTGCTGGCACGGCACGGAGAGGAAGGCTTGCGCGCCCTGGCGCTGATGCTGGCGCTGAACAACGCGGGCTTCCAGCTGATGCCTACCACGGTGATCGCCATGCGCGCGGCGGCAGGCTCGGCGCATCCGGCGGATATATGGCTGCCGACGCTTGCATGCTCGGGCGTTGCGGCGGCGGTGGCGGCGGCGCTGATGCTTCTTACGGACAGGAGGAAATGATGCAGGAAGGAATGATTCTGATGATGACGGCCCTGCTGGTGATGCGGGGCGGACGAGGCGGCTACGAAGCGTTTTTACGCGGCGCGCGGCAGGGGATGGAAGGCGCTGCGGGGCTTTTTCCGGCGCTGTGCGCCATGACGCTGATGATCTCCCTGATGCGAGCCTCCGGACTGACGGAGCTGATCTGCCGCCTGATGGCTCCGCTGACGGAGCTGATGGGTCTGCCGCAGGAGGCTGCGCCCATGCTGGCGCTGCGGCCTATCAGCGGCTCGGGCAGCATGAGCGCGCTGCAGGCTATCTTTGACGAGTGCGGCGCGGACAGCAGGGCGGGACGGGCTGCGTCGGTGCTGATGGGCTCGTCGGAAACCATTTTCTATACCATGACGGTGTATCTGGCGGGCGCGGGAGTCAGAAGGCTGCCACGGGCGCTGCCGGTATCGCTGATCAGCTATCTGGCGGGGGCGGCGGTGTGCGGGCTGATGGTGTAGCGCCGCAAGAAATTCATGGCAGGTGGTGCTTGCGGGCGGAGGGAATGTCATGTATAATAGTATGAAGCCGGAAAGTAAAGGAGAGATTGCCATGCCGCGAGCCGCCGGAGGAAGCCGGGAAGTTGCAAGGGCCGCCATTCTGCTGGCCATGACCGCTACCCGTGAGGAAGAGGCTGAGATGAAGAGCCAGCTGAACGGGCAGGGGATTGTGAGCGCAGCCGCTGATTTTGGCGGCGAGTTCGTCACGTCCGTGATGAAGATGGTGGAGCGCGCGGTGGTCGCGGCCAAGCGTGAGGGCGTCATCGGCGACGCTCATCATGCCGAAGGCGCGGTGGCGGGCGCGGCCCGCGAGGCCATCAGCCAGGTATCCGCCAAGGCCATGGGCCTGAGCGTGGGCGGCAAGATCGGCGTGGCCCGCTGCGGCGAGCATGTGGCGGTGGCGGTGTTCTTTGCCATCGGCCTTGTGCATCTCAACGAGATCTGCATCGGCATGGGTCACCGCGCCGGCGTATTTGATCAGACGGGCGAAGCATAATACATACGAACGGAGAGAAATACGATGCCTTTGAATATTGCCATGGACGGCCCCGTGGGCGCGGGTAAATCCACCATTGCGGACGCGGTGGCCCGGGAGCTGGGAATTCTGCATCTGGATACGGGAGCCATGTACCGTGCGGTAGGCCTTACCTGCCTGGAGCGGGGCGTGGATCTGCAGGACGAGGAGGCCGTGACCGCTCTGTGCGCAGAGATTGACATGACGGTTACCTATCAGGACGGCGGTCAGCGCACCTGGGTGGACGGCGTGGACGTGACAGGCGGACTGCGCACGGAGGCGGTCAGCATGGCCGCGTCTGCCGTGGGCCGGTATCTGGGCGTGAGGCGCATCATGGTGGCGCTGCAGCAGAAGCTGGCCGCTTCCACCGATATGCTCATGGACGGCCGAGACATCGGCTTCCGCGTGCTGCCCAACGCCACGGTGAAGATCTACCTCACCGCCTCGGCGGAGGAGCGTGCCCGCCGCCGCTACCTGCAGCTGCAGGAGAAGGGCGGCGCCGACACCTACGAGCAGGTACTGGAGGACCTCAGGCAGCGGGATTATCAGGACATGAACCGCGAGGTGGATCCCCTCCGTGCCGCGGATGACGCGGTGGTGGTGGACTCCACCGGCAGCACCTTTGAAGAGACGGTTGCGAGGATCATCGCCCTGGTGGAGGAGAAGAGCAAATGAGCGAGAACAAGAGCGTCGCTGTGAAGAAGGAGCTGGTTCGCCAGCCCGCCACGCAGAAGTACGGCCTGTACACCTTTCTGCGCGCGGCCTGCGCGTTTCTGATGAAGTGGCTGGTTCCGGTACGCTTCCGTCATACGGAGCGGGCGCAGCTGGAGGCCCCCTTCATCATCATCGGCAACCACCTGTCCATGCTGGATCCCGTGTTCCTGGCGGTGGTGGTGAAGAAGTATCAGGTCGCCTTCATGGCCAAGGCTGAACTGAGCAAGCTGGGCTGGTTCAAGTATTTCGCGCTGAAGATGCACGCCATCTTCGTCAATCGCCATCAGAGCGATATGGAAGCCATGCGTACCAGCCTGCGCGCGCTGAAGAACGGCGAGGTGCTGGGCATCTTCCCCGAAGGCACCCGGCATCACGAGGGCCTGATGGAGCAGCAGGAGGCCGGCGCGGCAATGATCGCGCTGCGCAGCGGCGTGCCCATGGTGCCTGTGTACATCAGCGGCAAGCTGTGCCCCTTCCGTCCCGTGGACTGCGTGGTGGGCGAGGCCATCCCCATGGACGACCTGCGCGAGCAGGGCATCAATAAGGAAACCTGCCGGCTGCTGATGGATCGCATCACCGCCCGTTATGCCGAAATGAAGGCTGAGTGCGACGCGCGATAAAAAGTCGACAAACTTTTTCAGTTTTTTTTGAAACCTTGCAGGAATCAGGGATTCCGCGGCGAAAGAATGTAAATCAGAGCATTTTGCGAAAGGATGCCAGCCATGCCGATCGAGATTGCCGCCCACGCAGGTTTCTGCATGGGAGTCAGGCGCGCTGTAGAGGCCGCGATGGACGTGGCCCGCACCGGAACGCCCTCCTGTACGCTGGGCGAGCTGATCCATAACCCTCAGGTGGTGGAGATGCTCCGGGAGCAGGGCGTACCGCCCGTATCGTCCTCCGGGGAGGCTCAGGGCCGTCAGGTGCTGATACGCAGCCACGGCGTTTCAAGAGCCGTGATTGACGAGCTTGCCGATCAGGGCTGCGGCGTGGTGGATCTGACTTGTCCCTTTGTGGACAAGCTGCACCGCATCGTCCGGGACGAGGCCGGAGAGGACTGTCCTGTGGTGCTGGTGGGCGAGAAGGAGCATCCTGAGGTAAAGGGCACTGCAGGCTGGGCCAGCGGCACGGTCTATGTGGTGGCTACCCCCGAGGAGGCTGAGCAGCTGCCTGATATGCCCCGTGCGCTGGCAGTGGCCCAGACCACCTATCCGCCGGAAAGGTGGAAGGCGGTGACGGAGGTTCTGCGCCGCAAGGTGGGAGAGCTGAAGGAGCGCTGCACCATCTGCAACGCTACGGAGATCCGCCAGAGGGAGGCCAAGGAGCTGGCAGCCCGCTCGGACGCCATGATCGTGGTGGGCGGACGCAACAGCGCCAACACGCAAAAGCTTTACGCGGCATGCAAGGCATTGTGTCCGCGGACAATACTGGTAGAGTGCGCGGCGGAGATTCCGCCTGCCTTTGCAAATAATTATTCCGAATTTATAGGAATAACCGCCGGTGCGTCAACGCCCGACGGCTCACTTAAGGAGGTTGTAACCCGCATGACTGACATTGAGAACAAGGACTTCATGGCTGAAGTCGAAGCTACCCTGGTGAAGATCCGCGCCGGCCAGACCGTGACCGGTACCGTCGTCCAGGTGACCGAGGACGAAGTGTGCGTCAACATCGGCTACAAGGCTGATGGCCTGATCAAGCGCTCCGAGCTGACCCAGGAAGACGTGAAGCTGGGCGACGAGATCGAGGTTGAGGTTGTTAAGGTGAACGACGGCGAGGGCAACGTGCTGCTGTCCCAGCGCAACATCGTCAACCGCAAGGCCTGGGAAGCCCTGATGGCCAAGTATGATGCGGGCGAGTATGTGGACGGCGTCGGCAAGGAGGCTGTCAAGGGCGGCCTGATCGCTGACGTGGACGGCGTGCGCGCTTTCGTGCCCGCTTCCCAGCTGTCCCAGCGTTATGTCGAGAAGATCGCTGACTTCGTGGGCAAGGACATGAAGCTGAAGATCATCTAGGTCGACAAGCAGAAGAAGCGCGTGGTGGCTTCCCGCAAGGCTGTGATGGCTGAGGAATCCGCTGCCAAGAAGAAGGAAGCCTGGGAGAAGCTGGAAGAGGGTATCGTGATCCACGGTATCGTCCGCCGTCTGACCGACTTCGGCGCCTTCGTGGACGTGGGCGGCGTGGACGGCCTGATCCACATCACCGACCTGAGCTGGGGCCGCATCAAGCATCCCTCTGAGGTTGTGAAGCCCAACCAGGAAGTGGACGTGAAGATCCTGTCTCTGGACAAGGAGCGCGAGCGCATCCAGCTGGGCTACAAGCAGCTGCAGCCCCGTCCCTGGGACAACGCCACCGAAAAGTACCCCGAGGGTGCTATCGTGGAGGGCAAGGTTGTCCGCATCACCGAGTTCGGCGCTTTCGTGGAGCTGGAGCCCGGTCTGGACGGCCTGGTGCACATTTCCCAGTGCGCTCTGAACCGCGTGGCCAAGGTGGAGGACGCCGTGCAGGTGGGCCAGCCCGCCCGCGTGAAGGTGCTGTCTGTGGATCCCGAGAAGAAGCGCATCTCTCTGTCCATCCGTCAGGTGCTGGAAGAGGAAGCCTTCGACGCGATCCCCGAGGCCGAGTTCGAGCTGGTCACTGAAGTGGAAGAGACCACCGAAGCCTAATTGCATCGCCCAACATCAAAGGAGGTAAGCTTCGGCTTGCCTCCTTTTTCCTTTTGGCTGTTTCATGGATGATTCGCAGGAAGGACTGGACACAATGAGCAAGTGCATCATCATCGCGCCTTTGTACAGGGGCGAGGAGCCGGACTGGCTGTGCCGGGAGGACGGCGATCTGCTGATCTGCGCCGACGGGGGCTATGCTGCGGCCCGGCGCTGTGGCCTTGAACCTGACCTTGTGGTGGGGGATTTTGATTCCATGCCGGAAGGGCATCAGGTGCAGGGCGAAGTGCTTCGTCTGCCTGTGCACAAGGATGATACCGACATGGCGGTCTGTTTTCGCGAGGGCAGAAAACGGGGCTATCGCAGCTTCCGCATTGCAGGCGCGCTGGGCGGACGGATGGATCATACGCTGGCGAACCTGCAGTGTCTGTACGACTGTGCGCTGCGGGGCGAGGAGGCATGGCTGTGCGACAGACACAACCGTCTGACGGTGCTGCTCCCCGGCGAATACGTCATCAGCCGCATTCCCGAGCGTAAGCTGTCCCTGCTGGCGTGGACGCAGGAGGTACGGGGCGTGACGCTGCGGGGCACGGAATGGGAATTGACGGATCATACCCTCTCCAGCCGGTATCCGCTGGGTGTGAGCAACGAAATCAGGGGAGAGCAGGCGCATCTGTCCTTCACTGAAGGCGCGCTGGTGCTGATCCATGCGCAAGACGCCGCCGCGGACAGGTCTGACGATAATACATGAAGACGCCGTGGATAATTTGCCGCAAAGCGCTGCATTATATGAGGAAAGGAGCGTGCCGCCGTGATCCGGATGGGAGAGCTGCTGGCTGAAGGCAAGGGAAAGCGGATCTATGCCACAAATGATCCCGGTCAGGTAGTGGTGTACTTCAAGGACGAAGCCATGGCATGGCAGGGGCTCAAACGCGGCCGTATTCTGGGCAAGGGCGAGGTCAACAACGCCGTGTGCCGCCATATCTATGAGCTGCTGGAGCGGCAGGGTGTGAAGACGCACTTCATCCGGCAGATGAACGCCCGCCAGAGCCTGATCCGCAAGGTGGAGATCATCCCCATTACGGTCAAGGTGCGCAACCGCGCGGCAGGCAGCCTTGCGCAGCGGCTTGGTCTGCCCACGGGCACGCCGCTGGAGGAACCGGTGGTGGAATTGAACCTGAAGGACGAGTCGCTGGGATCCCCGCTGGTGAACATGACGCACATCAAGGCGCTGAAGCTGGCCACGGAGGCGGAAATACGCTTTATCACCGATACGGCGGTGCGGATCAACCGGATCCTTATGGACTACATGCGGGACATCAGCGTGGAGCTGATCGACTTCAAGCTGGAGTTCGGCCGGTGGGAGGGAGAAATCCTGCTGGCGGACGAAATCTCCGCCGATACCTCCCGCTTCTGGGACGCCACTACCCACGAGCCCATGGACATAGACCGCTTCCGGCAGGATCTGGGCGGCGCGGAGCAGGCGTATCAGGAGCTGCTGCGCCGCATGATGGGCGCTGACAGGGAGTAAATGGCAAAAAATCCGGTGAAAACCGGTGATTTTCCTTTAGAAACAGGCGCTTATCGTCTTGCATATGAAGGAAAGTTGTGCTAAAATATCGGGTGATGCGCTGTGCAAGACGGCACACGCATGCAAGGGCGACGTGCGCCCGAGAGAGTCATGCAGGAGGGAACAATCCACCATGAGCCATACCTATGAGAAGCTTTCCAGCAATAAGGCCAAGCTGACCATCGTCGTGCCTGCCGAGCAGTTCGACGAGGCCATGAACAAGGCTTATCTGAAGGTCCGCGGCAAGCTGAACGTGCCCGGATTCCGCAAGGGCAAGGCCCCCCGTAAGGTGATCGAGAACATGTACGGCGAAGGCGTTTTCTATGACGACGCGCTGGACATCATCTTCCCCGAGGCTTATTCCGCCGCCGTGGAGGCCGAAGGCCTGAAGGTTGTCGACCGCCCCGACGTCAACGTGGAGACCATCGGCGCCGGCCAGGACCTGACCTTCACCTGTGAAGTGTTCGTCCGCCCCGATGTGGAGCTGGGCCAGTACAAGGGCCTGGAGGTCGAGGTTGACAAGCAGGTCGTAACCGACGAGATGATCGACGCCCGCATCAAGCAGGATCAGCAGAAGGCCTCCCGCACCGTGGATGTGGACGACCGCGCTGTGGAGAACGGCGACACCGTGAATCTGGACTATGCCGGTTCTGTGGACGGCGTGGCCTTCGCCGGCGGCACTGCCGAGAAGCAGACCCTGGTGATCGGCAGCAACACCTTCATCCCCGGCTTCGAAGAGCAGATGATCGGCATGCAGATCGGCGAGGAGAAGGACCTGAACGTCACCTTCCCCGAACAGTATCATTCCGAAGAGCTGGCCGGCAAGGCTGCTGTGTTCCATGTGAAGGTCAACGGCATCACCGTGACCGAAATGCCCGAGCTGGACGATGATTTCGCTGCCGACGTGAGCGATTTCACCACCTTTGCCGAGTACAAGGAGTCCATCGTCAAGGAGCTGAACGAGCGCGCCGAGAAGAACAACGACGTGACCGTTGAGAATGCTCTGGTGGAGAAGGCTGTGGAGAACGCCACCATCGACGTGCCCGAAGCCATGATCACCGAGCAGACCCAGTACATCCTGCGCGAGATGGAAATGCGGATGATGTATCAGGGCCTGCGCATGGAGGACTACCTGAAGTACACCGGCCAGACCATCGAGCAGCTGCAGGAAGGCTATCGCGGCGAAGCCGAGAAGCGCGTGCGCATCGAGCTGACCCTGGAAGCCATCCGCAAGGCTGAAGGCATCGAGCCCACCGAGGAAGAAGTGGAAGCCCAGATTGCCCAGCAGGCTGAGCGCATGGGTCAGAAGGTGGAGGAGTTCAAGGACTCCCTGACCGAGGAGCAGCGCGGCTACCTGACCGATTCTGCCGCTGTGCAGAAGGTTGTGGCTCTGCTGAAGGCTGACGCCAAGGTCACCGAGAAGGCTGCCGAGTAATCAGGCATTTTGTCAAAGGTATGATATGCAGGAGACGGTCTGGTGACGGCGGCGCCGTCTCGGCTGTCTCCTGCATTTTTTACAGGTATGAACGGGCGCTGCGCCGCATATGATAGCAGGGCGCACGTTCGTGCCCGAGGCGCAACCGTACGGTTATGACAGAAGGAGGCATGCGCAATGACACTGGTACCCATGGTCGTGGAGCAGACCAACCGGGGCGAACGCTCTTATGACATTTATTCCCGCCTGCTCAAGGACCGCATCGTATTCCTGGGCGGCGAGATCAACGACGCTGTGGCCAATCTGGTGGTGGCGCAGCTGCTCTTCCTGGAGATGGAAGATCCCGACGCGGAGATCAGCCTATACATCAACAGCCCCGGCGGCTCCGTCACCGCAGGCATGGCGATCTACGACACCATGCAGTATATCAAGCCCCAGGTGCGCACGGTGTGCATCGGCATGGCGGCCTCCATGGGCGCGTTCCTGCTGATGGCGGGCGAGAAGGGCAAGCGTCTGGCGCTGCCCAACAGCGAGGTCATGATCCATCAGCCTCTGGGCGGCGCGCAGGGTCAGGCTACCGACGTGCAGATCCGCGCCGAATGGCTGCTCAAAACCAAGGTCAAGATGACTGAAATGATGGCGCAGATGTCCGGTCAGCCCATCGAGAAGGTGAAAAACGACGTGGAGCGCGATTACTTCATGTCCGCCCAGGAAGCCCTCGACTACGGCATCATCGACGAGATTTACCAGCCCCGCCCCAAGCAGGCGAAGTAAGAAAGGAAGCCTATGGCCAGAGACGAATTTCCCCCCCGCTCCCAGAACTATCACCGCTGCTCCTTCTGCGGCAAAACGCAGGATCAGGTAAGGCGGCTGGTGGCGGGCCCCAACGTATTCATCTGTAATGAGTGCGTGCTGCTGTGTCAGGAGATCATCTCCGACGATATGCCTCCCATGCCCGAGGCGGACGGCATGGGCGAGCTGCCCACCCCTGCTGAAATGAAGCAGGTGCTGGACGACTATGTGGTCGGTCAGGAGCAGGCCAAGCGCGCCCTGTGCGTGGCGGTGTACAACCACTACAAGCGCATCGGCCAGAAGCCCCGGAAGGACGACGTGGAGCTGGCTAAGTCCAATATCCTGATGGTGGGCCCCACCGGCTGCGGCAAGACCTTCCTTGCCCAGACCCTGGCCCGCATCCTGAACGTGCCCTTTGCCATTGCCGACGCTACCAGCCTCACCGAGGCAGGCTATGTGGGCGAGGACGTGGAGAACATCCTGCTGCGGCTGATTCAGGCGGCTGATTATGATATCGAGGCCGCCCAGCGGGGCATCATCTACATCGACGAGATCGACAAGATCGCCCGCAAGAGCGAGAACCCCTCCATCACCCGTGACGTAAGCGGCGAGGGCGTTCAGCAGGCTTTGCTGAAGATCCTCGAAGGCACCGTTTCCAACGTGCCGCCTACGGGAGGAAGAAAGCATCCGCAGCAGGAGTTTATCCAGATCGATACTTCCAACATTCTGTTTATCTGCGGCGGCGCATTCGACGGCATCGAAAAGATCATCGAAAAGAGAGTCAACCAAAAGTCCGGTCTGGGCTTTGGTTCGCAGCTGACCGATAAACGCTCCAAGGAATCGGATGTTCTGCTGAGCCAGATCCTGCCGGAAGACCTTGTGAAGTTCGGTCTGATCCCCGAACTGGTCGGACGTATCCCGGTGGTCACCGGGCTTAAAGCGCTGGATGAGGAAGCGCTGGTCCGTATTTTGGTGGAACCGAAAAACGCCATCGTCAAGCAGTATCAGAAGCTGTTTGAGATGGACAACATCCGTCTTGTGTTTGAGCCGGAGGCGCTTACCGCCATCGCGAAACTGGCCATCGAGCGCAAAAACGGCGCCCGCGGACTGCGCTCCATCATGGAAGCGATCCTGTCCGAGGCGATGTTCGCCGCTCCCGCCGACGGGACCATCGAAAGCCTGACCATTACCGCCGACTGTGTCAACAACGGTGCGGCTCCGCTGGCGACCTATGACCCCACCCGCACCACCACCAATCTGACCCTGCCGACCAAACGAAGCCGCAATCGCCGTGATTCGGTTTCCTAAAC
>JAFURI010000129.1 GCA_017471885.1 Clostridia bacterium
CCGGCGAGTAAAAATAGGAGGTGCTCTTGCATGTACGCTATCATCAGCGCCGGCAACAAGCAGTACCGCGTGTCTCAGGGTGAGACCATCTACATTGACAAGGTGAATCTGGAAGACGGTTCCGCCATCAGCTTCGACGCTCTGCTGATCGAGAACGAAGGCGAAATCAAGGTTGGCAGCCCCGTGGTCGAAGGCGCCAAGGTCGAGGGCAAGGTTGTTGCTCAGGTCAAGGGCGAGAAGATCAAGATCTACAAGTACAAGTCCAAGAAGAACTACCATCGTCGCGCTGGCCATCGTCAGCCCTACACCAAGGTGGAAATCACCGCCATCAACGCCTGATGACGCGTGCAGTGCTCTACCGTGACCGCTCCGGCAAGCTGACCGGCTTCTCCGTCAGGGGACACGCCGGATACGCCGAAGAAGGCAGCGACATCGTATGTGCAGGCATCTCCGTGCTGACCACCACCTGTGTCAACGCGCTGGAAAGCGTGGCAGGTGTGAAGGTTCATCTGCGCGGAGGGGAGGACGGCTTCCTGGAGGCCATGCTTCCCCAAAATCTTGACGACATGCAGATGCACGACGCGCAGGTCCTGTTGAGCGCGCTCCACCAGGGGCTGTCTGATCTGGCAGACGGTTACCCAAAGTATATTCAGCTTTCCGTCCGGCGTGGATGAGGAAGCAATTCGTCTGACATTCTGAATAATTCGGAGGGAAATAGCAATGATGAAGCTTAATCTGCAGCTGTTCGCTCACAAGAAGGGCGTGGGTTCTACCCGCAACGGCCGTGACAGCGAATCCAAGCGCCTCGGCCCGAAGCGTGCCGATGGTCAGTTCTCCCTGGCTGGCAACATTCTGGTCCGCCAGCGCGGCACCAAGATCCATCCCGGCCTGAACGTGGGCAAGGGCAAGGACGATACCCTGTTTGCTCTGGTGGACGGCGTTGTCCGTTTCGAGCGCAAGGGCCGCGACAAGAAGCAGGTTTCTGTGTATCCCGTTGAGACCAACGCTGCTGCGCAGTAATCGCATGAATCAAGACCGCCTGTTTGCAGCGCAATGCTGCGGCAGGCGGTTTTTTTCATTACTTATGTTGAAAGAAGTGTCGTTATGGTTGGTACGCTGATTAACACAATCGCAATTATCATGGGTACCGCGCTGGGACTTCTGCTGCGCAAGGGCATCCCGGACCGGCTGCGGGATACCGTGGTGCAGGGTCAGGGCCTGTGCGTCATTCTGATCGGCCTGTCCGGTGCGCTCAAGTCTGCCGATACGCTGTGTGTGATTATCTGCACGGTGGTGGGCGGCCTGATCGGCGCGGCGGTGAATATCGAGAAGCGGCTGGATGATCTGGGCGCGTTCCTTGAGCGGAAGGTTTCCGGCGGCAAAGGCGAGAAGGGCAGCATTGCCAAGGGCTTTGTGACGGCGTCGCTGGTGTTCTGCGTGGGCGCCATGGCCATTGTGGGCGCCATGGACAGCGGCCTTCGCGGCGATCATTCCACGCTGATTGCCAAGTCCGCGCTGGACGGCATCTTCGCTATTTTCTTTGCGGGCAGTCTGGGCGTCGGTGTAGGCCTGTCTGCGGTGGCGGTGTTCCTGTATCAGGGCGCGTTCGCGCTGCTGGGCATGTGGATTGAGCCGCTGCTGACCGAGGCCATCATTACTGAAATGAGCGCCGTGGGCGGACTGCTGATCGCCGGCATCGGCCTCAACATGATCTACGACAAGCACCATATTCCCGTGGGTAATCTGCTGCCTGCCATCTTCATGCCCATGCTGTACATTCCGCTGACCGGTCTGTTTGTGTGATAGGAGGGCGCGTATGCTCTTTTCCAACAAGGATCTGCGAAAACTGCTGATTCCCCTGCTGCTGGAACAGGTGCTGATCGTGCTGGTAGGCATGGTGGATACCATGATGGTGTCCGGCGTGGGCGAGGCAGCCGTCAGCGGCGTGTCGCTGGTGGATTCCCTTAACCTGCTGCTGAGCTGCCTGTTTGCCGCCCTTGCCACCGGCGGCGCGGTGATCTGCTCCCAGTTTATCGGCAAGAAGGATATGGACAAGGCTGCCTTGTCCGCCAAGATGCTTTTCTATGTGGTGCTGCTGGTGTCCGGCGGCATGATGCTGCTGTGCGTGGCGCTGCGCAATCCGCTGCTGAGGCTGGTATACGGGCATATCGATGCGGACGTAATGGGCTATGCGCAGACTTATTTCCTGATGACGGCGCTGTCCTATCCCTTCCTGGCCGTGGACAGTGCGTCCTGCGCGGTGCTGCGCGCCCAGGGCAACAGCAGGATGACGCTCGTCAGCGCCGTCATGGTCAATCTGATCAACGTGTGCGGCAACTGGGTGACCATCAACGTGTTCGGCTGGGGAGTGTTCGGCGCAGGCCTTTCCACGCTGATTGCCCGCATCTGCGGTTCCGTTTTCTCCCAGATGGCGCTGGGAGAGCATCACTGCCGCTTTCCAAGGCCGAAGCTTCTGCAGCTGCAGTGGAACCGGGATATCGTGGGCAAGATCATGACTGTGGGCCTGCCCAATGGCTTTGAGAACAGCATCTTCCAGCTGGGCAAGCTACTGCTGCTGCGGCTGGTGAGCACCTTCGGCACGGTAAGCATCGCCGCCAATGCGGTGGGCAACAGCCTCAGCGCCTTTCAGGTGCTGCCAGGCAGCGCCATGGGACTGGCCATGATTACTGTGGTAGGGCAGTGCGTGGGCGCAAGGCAGTTTGATCAGGTACGCTACTATGTGAAAAAGCTGATGATTATGCTTTACGCCTGCATGGGCACGCTGAATATCCTGATGCTGCTGTGCCAGGATTTCCTGGTGAGCCTGTACAATCTCTCACCGGAGACGGCTCAGCTGGCGTGGACGGTGACCGCCATCCACGGCGTGGGCAGCATCTTCCTGTGGCCCATGGCCTTTACCTTCCCCAATGCTCTGCGGGCAGCGGGCGATACCCGCTATACCATGACCATTTCCATCTTCTCCATGATGGCCTTCCGCGTGGTGTTCGGCTACATTCTGGCAGCGGGCCTTGGCATGGGCGTGACGGGCGTGTGGATCGCCATGCAGATCGACTGGGTATTCCGTATCATCATGTTTGTACGCCGCTACCTTTCCCGTAAGTGGGAGAGCAAGGTGCTGGTGTGAATTGTCATCCGTCCGGACGTGCGCTGCGGGCGGATTTTTTTGTTCCCCTGTACAAAATGCACCCGGATGGTTTATAATGGATCAAAATCCTCTTGCCGAAAGGAAGTTTGTATGATGCTGGATCAGAACATCGCGCGGGAAGTACTTGCCTGCGCAGTATCTACCGGCGGCGATTTCGCCGAAATTTTTATGGAAGACAGAATTGACCACAGTATCCTGATGCGCTCCGGCCGGATTGAAACTGTGAACACCGGTCGTCTGCACGGCGCGGGCGTGCGCGTCTTCAGCGGTACCAACGCTGTATACGTGCATACCAACGATACCTCCCGAGAGGGCCTGATGAACTGCGCCCGGCAGGCGGCGTCCGCTGTACGCGGCGGCAAGGGCTGCATCCTCACGCCCTTCAAGGCGTTTGACGCAGCCCGTCCGGAGGAGATCCTCCTCCTGCCCACGGACGTGAAGGCTGCCCTCAAGGTGGAGAAGGTCCGCGCTGCGGACGCTGCAGCCCGCCGCGTGTCCAGTGAAATCGTGCAGGTAAACGTCAATTATCTGGATCATGTGCAGGACGTGCTGATCGCCAATACCGAGGGCGTGTTCGTTACTGACCGCCGCGTACGCACCCGCCTGTCCGCATCCGCGGTGGCGTCCAGCGGCACGGAGAATCAGACCGGCAGTGACAATCCCGGCGCATCCATGGGCTTTGAGATCTTCGACAGCCGCGTGGATCCGGAAAAGGTGGGCGAGACTGCGGCCCATCAGGCTGTGACCATGCTGCATGCGCCTGTGTGTCCCGCCGGCGTGATGCCCGTGGTCATCGACAACGGCTTCGGCGGCGTGATCTTCCATGAGGCCTGCGGTCATTCGCTGGAGGCTACCAGCGTGGCCTTCGGCCTGAGCGAGTTCAGCGGCAGACTGGGACAGCAGGTCGCCAGCAAGTGCGTCACCGCCATCGACGAGGGCGTAACGCCCAACGAGTGGGGCTCCCTGCATGTGGACGACGAGGGTACGCCCACCACGCATCTGACGCTGATCAAGGACGGCGTGCTGATGAACTACATGATCGACAAGCTGGGCGGCCGCCGCATGAACATGGCTCCCACCGGCTCCGGCCGCCGCCAGAGCTACGCCTTCGCGCCCACCAGCCGCATGCGCAATACCTTCATCGCTCCCGGGCATGACGACGAGGCCGAGATGATCGCCACCATGGGCGACGGTCTGTATGCAAAGAAGATGGGCGGCGGCTCCGTCAATCCCGCCACGGGCGAATTCAACTTCGCCGTCAACGAGGGTTATCTGGTGAAGGACGGCAAGATCGCGCATCCGGTGCGCGGCGCGTCTCTGATCGGCAAGGGCAGCCAGGTGCTGATGAAGATCGACCGGGTCGGCCGGGATCTGCAGCAGGCGCAGGGCATGTGCGGCTCCATGTCCGGCAGCGTGCCTACCAACGTGGGCCAGCCCATGATCCGCGTGCAGGACATGACCGTCGGCGGACGCTGAAAGTGCGATCTGTAAAGGAGTAAGAAAAATGGATATGAATCTGTTTATTGATAAGCTGCTTGAGGCGGCAAGGGAGGCCGGGCTGACCTCTGCGGAGGTATACTGTGCGGAGGGCTCCTCCTTCCGCGCCCGCGCCATGGAAGGCGAAATCAAGGATTATCAGGTATCCTCCTCCAGCGGACTGAACCTGCGCGGCGTATGGGAGGGCCGGATGGGCTACGCATCCACCCAGGCCTACGACGAGGCTGCCATCGCCCAGCTGATTGAGGGCGTGAAGGAATCCGCTTCCCTGACCGAGGCGGAGGAGCAGGATGAGATCTTCGCGGGTGAAAAGGAGTATCCCGTGCTGGAAAAGAAGGAGAGCGATATTGCCTCCGTCAGCGCACAGGAGAAGCTGGATGCATGCCTCGCCATCGAAAAGGCGGCGCTGGAGGCGGACAGCCGGGTGTGGAAGGTGCAGGGCGCGTCCGTCAGCACCATGTCCAGCAAAACCATCCTGCGCAACAGTTACGGCCTGAACCTCACCAGCGAGGGCAGCCTGTGTCTGGCTTATGCTTCCGCCATCGCGAAGGACGGCGAATCCGCCGGTACGGGCATGGGTCTGGGCTGCTTTGGCCGCTTCGACGCGCTGGATCCGCAGAAGATCGGCCGGGAGGCCGCGCAGGAGGCAGTCAGCCACCTGAACGGCTCCAGCGTGCCTGCGGGCGAGTATCGGGTCATCTTCCGCAACGACGCCATGTGCGACCTGCTGGGCACCTTTGAGGGCATCTTCTCTGCGGAGAACGCACAGCAGAAGCTGTCCCTGCTCGCGGGTCGGGAGGGCGAAAAGATCGCCGCCGAAGCTGTCACCCTGATGGATGATCCGCTGCTGCCCGGCGGACTTGCTACCAGCGCCTTTGACGCGGAGGGCTCCGCCAGCCGCACCAAGGCCGTGATCGACAAGGGCGTGCTGACCACGCTCCTGCACTCCCGCAAGACTGCGCGCAAGCAGGGCGTGAGCACCACGGGCAACGCCAGCCGCGCCGGATACACCTCTCCCGTGCGCGTGGCGCCCACCAATTTCTTCTTCCAGCCCGGCGAAAAGGATCTGCAGCAGCTGATCAGCGATATGGGCGAGGGCCTTGTGATCACCGATCTGGCCGGCCTGCACGCAGGCGCCAATCCTACCAGCGGCGACTTCTCCCTCCTGTCCAAGGGCTACCTTGTGAAGGACGGCAAGGTGTGCGGCGCGGTGGAGCAGATCACCGTGGCGGGCAACTTCTATCAGGTACTGAAGAATATCCGCGCTGTGGGCAGCGATCTGCTGTTCCCCGGCTCATCCACCGGCAGTCCCTCCGTGGATGCGGGCGTGCTGAACGTGGCGGGCAAGTAATTACATATCCTGGTACAGAAAAACTCCGCATGAATGATCATGCGGAGTTTTTTGCATCAGTTCGGCGTATCGTGGGTTACTGTTGGAGTCATGCGCCGCGTCAGCGCCCTGCCCGGAGTGCGGCGCCCTCCCGGCGGAAGAAATCGATCAGTCCGTCCCGGGTGAGCTGACGCAGATCAGCCAGCTTCACGCCCATTTCGTCGCAGCGGGCGCGGATGTTGTCCAGCCGCTCCACGCCCTTGGGCAGGGACAGAAGCACCGTGCGGGTACGGGTGGAGCCGAGCCGGTCGCCCAGTACGTTCAGCTCCGCTACAGCCTTCAGGTCGGGAGCGCAGGTCTTGCAGGACACCAGCATCAGTCCCATGCCGGCGGTGCCCGTCACGTCCAGCTCATTGACCAGCTTGTCGTTCTCCCAGCGCACGACGCAGGAAAGCTGCACGTCGTCAAACTGACCGCAGGAAACCATGGCGTCATAGGCGGTAATCTCCAGCCATACGCCGAAATCACACAGGCAGTCCCGGATCACAAGGCTGGGGAAGGTGACATAGATGCCCTCGGCGCAGCTTTCCACCTTCGTCAGGGCTCCGGCGCGCAGCATCTGCATCAGCAGCTTGCCCTTGTCGGCGGTCACGAAGTTTTCACGGCAGGTATCCCTGTCCAGCAGCACCGTCAGCGCGTCGTCGTCAGCGCGGGATACGCACTGCTGGATGCACTGGGTATGATCCGTCCACTGGCGGGAGTGCTTGCGCTGCAGGGTGATCATCCGCTGGGCGAGCTGGAGCAGGGGCTGCTTCAGATCCTGGGGCGTCAGCCGACCGTGGCGGTCCAGGGTCACGTCGTTGAGCATAAGACGCTGATCCACGGTGAACTCGCCCTTGCCGGGCCTGATCGTTTCGCCCGAGGGAAGCGAAATATATCGCCCGTCCGGACGGCAGGCGTACAGCCGGCAGGGCTGGGAGGCATAGCATACCCCGGCGGTGAACAGCATCTGATCGTCGCCGCCGGTGAGCTCAATGGCATATTCGCCCAGTTCGCTCTCGTGCTGATGCACCCAGTCCATCAGATCCTGCACGTCCAGCCGCTCCAGCTTCTCCATACGCACGTTGCACCGCAGGCCGATGCGGTTGAACAACTGGGCCAGCTGCTTGCGTTCCTCCGAAGGATTCTCCAGCTCATAATAGAAAAACACGATGCTGCGGGGCTGAAGGTGCCACGCACCTGTCACGTTGATAACCGGCTCCTTCGCATCATACATTTCCAGCAGGGTATCCACAGGACTCGGGTTCGGCATCAACATCAACCTTTCATCATAAAGAATCATTGCAGACGATTGTATACAGTATAGCACGTTTTCCTGTTCCTGACAATAATCGCCATATCAAAGCCCCCGCCTGATGAGCGGGGGCTTTGACGGTTTTAGAGGGCGCAGAGCTGCGCAAGATCTGCCGTGCGGTCGAGAAAGCGCTGAAGCAGGGGGATATCGGCGGGGGCAGCGCAGCCCCAGATGCACAGCGTGCATGCGCCGTCAAGGCTGACGGCGGAAAGCTGCACGCCAGGCTTTTGCTTCACCGGACCGCCGAACCAGATTGCCTGGGGAACGGAATCATCCATGCGCAGGGAAGCGCTGTCCAGCGCGCCCACGTTGGTCAGGCCGACGGACATGCTGCCGTACAGATGGCTGGCCGCCGCAAGCAGCAGTCCCATGGGGAGCTTCCTTGCCGCGCCGTGCAGCAGGGGCATGCCGTACAGCCCTGCCAGAGGATCCTCCTTGCTGCGGCGGGTCTGGGCGGCGATGGTGCGGAGCGTTTCGTCAAAGGTGGAGCAGGGCCCGCAGGGGAGCGAGGTCGTCAGCGCGCCGGTCAGGTTGCATAGACCCTGTGAATCACCGCCGGGGCAATGCCTGCGCAGATCCATCATGCACATGATGCTTATCGGGCTTTGGGGATCAAGCCCGGCGACCTGGTCGAAGGCGTGGTAGCAGGCGGTCAGCAGCAGATCGTTGACGGTGGCGCCTTCGGCGTGGGCCCTGCCGCGGGCGTCGGCCATTTCTCCGGCAGACAGGGTGCGGTGCAGTACGACGGGACGTCCGGGGTCCGGAGTGGGGAAGGGGAATGCGCTGTGCACGCCGGAGCGGGGATCCTTCAGCAGCCGGAGCCGGTCGGCCCGATTCAGACTGCTGTAAACCTGCTCTGCGGCGCGGCTGCCGTTTTTGACGGAAAGCGACTCGCAGCTGCCTGTCTGCGCAAGCATGGTATATGCCTCGCACAGCTTGCGCAGCAGATACTTGCCGTCCACGCCGTCGGCGCACAGATGGCTGATCAGCACTGCGAGGGCGCAGTCCCGGGACCCCTGCACGAGGATGCACCGCAGCTGTGCCGGAGCATCGGCGGCGATGGACGCAAGCGCCAGCTGAAGCGCTGCTTCCGCCGGATCCCCCTGCACCCGGACGCAGCTGAAGCAATCCTCCGCGCGGAGGGAATTGATCTGCCAGCGGGCGCGGAGGGAATCGGCGGTGAAGGAGGCGTGAAGTACCTCCACGCTTGAGGCAAGGGCAAGCGTCGCTTCGCGGAGGACGTCGCTTTCAAGCCTGCCGGGATAGCGCAGGACAAAGCGGATGGTATTGTCGTTGAAGGGATGCACGATAAACTGCATTTTTTCTCCCGTGCCTGCGGGAATGGATGCTTTCATAGGCGGTTCCTTTCGTGATGAGCGTCAGGGTCCGCCCGGCGGGGACGGGCCCAGCTGTTCTCTGCGGTACTGCTGAGGGGTTACGCCGTAGCAGCGCTTGAACAGCTTGCCGAAATAGTTGGGATCGGCAAAGCCGCTGAGCTGGGCCACGGTCTGGATCTGCAGATGTGTGCTTTTGAGCAGCTGCAGCGCGGCCTTCATCCGCTGGGCGTTGATATATTCTGCCAGGGTGCGGCCTGTTTCGCGGTGGAACAGCGCGGACAGGTAGCCGGGACTCAGCTGCATCAAAGCGGCAAGGCTGTTCAGGCTCAGATCGCCGGACAGGTTGGCGTCGATATAGGTCAGGGTTTTCTGGACGGCTGCTGCATAATGGCGCTTGCCCTGTCTGTGCACAAGGCGGCAGTAGCTGCGGATCATTTCGCCGATCAGGGCGTTGGCCCTGTCCAGCGTTGGCGCATTTTCAATGCGGTGGGCAAACTGGGTGGACGTTTTGTCCAGATGCAGGGGATGAACTCCGCCCTGCTCCGCAGCCTTGCGCAGGAGCGTATTGCAGATGATGCAGTAGTTTTTCATGTTCCGCAGGGGATCTGCAAGGCGGTGCTGGTAATTCAGCTGGGAGACGCTGGACATCATCACCTCCGCCCGCTGGGTCAGTCCCTTCGAGACAATCTCCATCAGCTCGTTTTCATAGGCGTAGCGTTCCTCCAGCTGCTTCATCTGCCGGAGGATATCAGCCTGCTCGATGGGTTCGCCTGCGGGCTTCTCCGAAGGGATGCTGATGAACTGCTCGTAGTTGACGTCCACCGTGTGGAAGGCTTCCGGACCGCCCCATAGCACCTCGCCAAGACAGGTGACGACGGCCATCAGCGCGGAGGGGTCGTTGAAAACGGGCAGGGAGGCATAGTATTCAGCCTGCTGCTGAAGACGGCTCATGTCCAGCCCCAGCCGCTCCGTCTGCTCCAGCAGCATCTCTCTGGTGGGATCCACCGTCAGGTAAGGGCCGATGATCATCGCGGTGGGATCTTCTTTATCAGGGAGAAGGAGATAGACGTAATTGCACATGAACTGGTCGATGACCTTGTAGATCGTCCGCTCTTTCGACCAGTGGAGCGCAAAGCGGTAGGCGGCGGCATAATCCACATCCAGCCCGAGAATCTCGCGGAAGCCGGAATCCAGCACCGTCAGCGCGTCCTGAGGACGGAGAATATGCACGGGCAGGCGCATCCGCTGCAGGATTGCCGTGGTCAGATCGATCTCCCTCCGGAAGACAACCGTCATGCCATCGCCTCCTTTTGTCGTTTGATTTCATTATCGGGTAAAATTCGCCCAAAATCAACAGTTTGATGAAAATAATACGGAAAGATATAAAAAAAATCCTCACTCTGACAAGGCCGGTCATGCTATGCTCATGATAGCATACATCCGCTATGTCGGATGGAAAGAAAAGAGAGGTAATACATATGGCAAAGAAGCCTGTCCAGCTGGACGAAAACGGCAAGCGCAAGTTTGGCATGCGCGACTGTCTGGCCTACGCTGCCGGCGATCTGGGCTGCAACATGTCCTTCGCGCTCAAGGGCACGATGGCAATTTTCTGGACCCAGTTCATGAAGCTGGATCTGTGGTACTCCCTGCTGTTGGTCATCGTGCAGGTGTGGGATGCGATCACCGCTCCGCTGATCGGCTCCATGGTGGACGCTGACAAGCGTCAGTACAAGCGCAACAAGTTCCTGCAGTACATCTGGTTCGGCTCCGTCGGCCTGATCGTGGGCGGCGCGTGCTGCTTCCTGCCCTTCCCCAATGCTCCCGTGTGGGCGAAGATGATCATCTTCATCGCCGGCTATGTGGTGTGGGACGCCTTCTACACCGTGGCCAACGTACCCTACGGCAGCCTGCTGTCCCTGATCTCCACCAAGCCCGCTGACCGCGCCTCCCTGTCCGCATGGCGCTCTGTGGGCTCCATGGTCGGCAACATGGTTCCCATGATGATCCTGCCCTTCATCATCTATGACGCCAACAACAATCTGGTCGGCGAGCGCGTGTTCATCGCCGCGCTGATCATGGGCGTGCTGGGCTTCATCTGCTTCCAGTTCATGATCAAGAATACCGAGATCCGTGAGAATACCGACGTGAAGCTGGACGACTCCCAGAAGTTCAACGTCATCGAGGCCATGGGCAACTTCGTCAAGAACCGTCCCGCCCTGGGCGCTACCCTGGCTGCCATGGGTATGTTCGTGGGCATGCAGGGCGCCGCTACCGCTGTGACCGTGCTGTTCCAGTCCTACTTCCACAATGTGCAGTTCTCCGGCATCGTGTCCATGTTCGCCATGATTCCGATCGTGGTGTTCACTCCTCTGGCCCGCAAGATGGTTACCAAGTACGGCAAGAAGGAGCTGGCCGTGGTCGGCGCCGTGTGCTCCATGGTTGCCTGCGGCCTGATGTTCGTGCTGCCCATCACCCCTGACATGAAGGGCGTACTGATCTACATCGTCTGCCAGCTGTTCAACAGCCTGGGCATGGGCATTTACTCCACCGTGTCCTGGGCCATGATGGGCGACGCCATCGACTACAACGAGTGGAAGACCGGCAAGCGCGAGGAAGGCACCGTGTACGCGCTGCATTCCTTCTTCCGTAAGCTGGCGCAGGGCATTGGCCCCGCCGTCGCTCTGGCCATCATGGTTGCTCTGGGCTATGTGGGCGCCAACGAAGGCAATCAGACTGCCGAGGTCGCCAACCGCATGCGCTACCTGGTGCCTGCGCTGTACTTCACCAGCGCCGCCATGGAGTTCATCGGTCTTGGCCTTGTGTACAACCTGGACAAGAAGAACCTGGCGAAGATGAACGAGGAGCTGGCCGCCCGCCACGCCCTGAAGTAATCCTTCGTTTGACAAATGCGTCATGTGATAGTATCATGACAATACCGGTGGCAGACAGGCACAGCGTCTGTCTGCCATCTTCTCGATTATCATAAGGAGGTTATCCCTTTGCGTCAGATCGTGAATTTCAACGCCAAGTGGGCCTTTACCAAGCAGGCTCATGAGGCGCCCGCGGCCATGCCTGCGGACTGGAACTTCGTCAACCTGCCCCATACCTGGAACGCCATTGACGGTCAGGACGGCGGCAACGATTACTATCGCGGCACGGCCTGGTATGCCAAGACCATCAGCAAGATGGATCTGCCCGAGGCCCAGCGTTATTATCTGGAGCTGCAGGGCGCCAATTCCTCTGCCGATGTGTATCTGGACGGCAAGCATCTGGCTCATCACGACGGCGGCTATTCCACCTGGCGCGTGGATCTGACCGATCATCTGGGCCCCATGAGCCTGCTGGCGGTGGCTGTGGACAACGCTCCCAACCAGACAGTGTATCCCCAGATGGCTGACTTCACCTTCTACGGCGGCCTGTACCGCGACGTGAACATCATCTGCGTCAGCGAGAGCAATTTTGATCTGGACTATTACGGCGGTCCTGGCCTGGCTGTGACCCCTGAGGTGGAGGGCAAGGACGCGAAGGTCACTATCAAGGCATGGGTGACCAATCAGAAGCCCGGCCAGACCCTGCGCTACACTGTGACCAGCCGCTGCGGCTGCAAGAGCTGGACTGCGGAATCCGCCGATACCACCGCCGTTCTGGAGATCAGGGACGTGCATCTGTGGCACGGCCGCAAGGATCCCTACCTGTACACCGCAAAGGTGGAGCTGGTGGAGGACGGACAGGTGATCGACAACGTGCAGACCCGCTTCGGCGTGCGCACCTTCCGCATTGATCCCGACAACGGCTTCATCCTCAACGGCGAGGAGTATCCGCTGCGCGGCGTGAGCCGTCATCAGGATCGCTGGGGTATCGGCAACGCGCTGCTGCCCGAGCATCATGCGGAGGATATCGACCTGATCTGCGAGGTGGGTGCTACCACCATCCGTCTGGCCCACTATCAGCACAACCAGTACTTCTATGATCTGTGCGACGAGCGCGGTCTGGTCATCTGGGCGGAGATCCCCTACATCTCCAAGCACATGCCCACCGGCCGGGAGAACACCATCTCCCAGATGAAGGAGCTCATCACCCAGAACTACAATCATGCCTCCATCGTGGTGTGGGGCCTGAGCAACGAGATCTCCATCGGCGGCTCCGACGAGGATCTGCTGGAGAACCACCGCATCCTGAACGATCTGTGCCATGAGATGGACAAGACCCGCCTGACCACCATCGCGGCGGTGTCCATGTGCAAGATGGATGATCCCTATCTGCAGATTCCCGACGTGGTGAGCTACAACCACTACTTCGGCTGGTACGGCGGCGACACGGAGATGAACGGCCCCTGGTTCGACAAGTTCCACGCCATGCACCCGAACCTGCCCATCGGCTGCTCCGAGTACGGCTGCGAGGCGCTCAACTGGCATACCTCCGATCCCCGTCAGGGCGATTACACCGAGGAGTACCAGAGCTACTACCATGAGGAGCTGATCAAGCA
>JAFURI010000130.1 GCA_017471885.1 Clostridia bacterium
CATTGACAACATTTTGGCAACGAGCAAATCTGGCGCGTTTCCTGCCATTTTACCGGTCAACATCAGTGAGCGCTGGTCAGGGCTCTGCCCTGACAATCCGCTTAAGGGTCTTCGGCCCTTAAGAATCCCGTTTCCGGCGGCAAAGCCGCCGGGCTGTGCCGGTGACAGGCCGCTCCCTTGCAGGGGTCACGGCGGAGTCTTCGACTCTTTTCTTTACGGCTGCGCCGCGACGCGGGCGTGCGGCAGGTATCGCGGCAGCGTCGAAAAGGGGCGAAGCCCCCCCCCCCCGCGACGCGGAGCCTGCGGCTTTTCTGGTTTGTGTACCCAACCATTTATGCGTCGGTCAGGGTGGGGCGCGTAGTGCCCCTCAACCGTCAAGCAAGTTGGGACGCGGCGTGCCCCTCAAACGTCGATCAAGACGGGCGGAAAAAAGGGGCGAAGCCCCCGGATAAAAGGGGCGAAGCCCTCGCGCGACACGCGTGCTCACCTCACGTGCAGCCAGTTACCAACTCCATTCGGGCAGGAGGCGGCCCGATGAAACGGGTCGAAGACCCCTGCGCGAGGGTACGGAGGTTACCAAGGAGCCTCCGGTGACTTGTTGCCTGTCCTTGTGGCAGGTAACCCCTCAGTCTGCCTTGCGGCTGACAGCGTCCGGGTCGCAGGCATAGCCTGCTCGCCGCTTTGGCTAAAAACGTGCCACCGGCACGTTTTCTTGACGCGTCGCGCCCCTTACACAGGGGAGCCTTGCCCCCGTAGCGTCAGGCAAGTTGCAGTCGCGGGATACCCCTCAACCGTCAACCCGGTTAGGCGGAGAAATGGGACGAAGTCCCTTGCATTTCCTTATACAGGATGGTATAATAAACGTTGCGAATCCAATAAAGCATCAGCTTTTTCTGATACCGAAGGGAGTCAATTATCATGAAGGAAATCACCGCTGCCCAGCTCCGTGAGAAGTTCCAGAGCTTCATGGAGCAGAAGGGCCATCATCGCATTCAGTCCGCCTCCGTCATTCCGGAGAACGACCCCACCGTGCTGTTCACCACCGCGGGCATGCATCCGCTGGTGCCTTATCTGCTGGGCACTCCCCATCCCGCCGGAACCCGCCTGACCGACGTGCAGAAGTGCATCCGTACCGGCGATATCGACGAAGTGGGCGATCCTTCCCACCTGACCTTCTTCGAGATGCTGGGCAACTGGTCTCTGGGCGATTACTTCAAGAAGGAAGCCATCTCCTGGTCCTGGGAGTTCCTGACCAGCCCCGACTATCTGGGCATTGAGAAGGACAAGCTGGCCTTCACCGTCTTCGAGGGCGACGAGGACTGCCCCCGCGACAACGAGGCGGCTGATCTGTGGCGTTCCATGGGCGTGGAGGAGGATCACCTGTTCTTCCTGCCCAAGGAGCATAACTGGTGGGGCCCCGCCGGCATCACCGGTCCCTGCGGCCCCGATACCGAGATGTTCATCATCACCAAGAAGCCCTGCGGCCCCTCCTGCTCCCCTGCCTGCAAGTGCGGCGCGTATCTGGAGATCTGGAACGACGTGTTCATGCAGTACAACAAGCAGCAGGACGGCACCTTCGTCCCGCTGGAGCAGAAGAACGTGGACACCGGCATGGGTCTGGAGCGTACCATCTGCGTGCTGACCGGCAAGAAGAGCGTGTATGAGACCGATATCTTCGCCCGCATTCTGGGCCGCATCGAGGAGCTGTCCGGCAAGCCCTACACGCCCGATGATGAGAATACCAAGGCCTTCCGCATCATCGCCGACCATATGCGCACCTCTACCTTCATCCTGGGCGACGACCGCGGTGTAAGCCCCTCCAACACCGACCAGGGCTACATCCTCCGCCGTCTGATCCGCCGCGCTGTGCGCTACGGCATGCAGCTGGGCATGGCTGAAGGCTTCACCGCCGAGATCGCGCAGGTCATCATCGACCAGTACAAGGACGTGTATCCCGAGCTGGAGCGCAACAGCGCCTTCGTTATCGAGCAGCTGAAGCTGGAAGAGGGCCGCTTTGAGCGTACCCTGAAGCAGGGCGAAAAGGAATTCGACAAGGTGTACAACAACACCATGAACCTGAAGAACCTGCTGGAGACCATCCTGTCCGCCGAGGACAAGGTTGCCTGCGCTCAGGAGAATGCCAAGACCAAGAAGCTGCGCCCCTCTCCCGACATGATGCCCATCATCGAGGCCGCGGGCGCCGGTGACGAGGCTGCGCTGGTCGCCGCCATCAACACCCGTCTGGCTGGTCTGAATGTGCTGGACGGCCGCAGCGCCTTCAAGCTGTACGACACCTTCGGCTTCCCCATTGAAATGACCATCGAGCTGGCCGCTGAAAAGGGCCTGAAGGTGGACGAGGCTGACTTCGCCGAGCGCTTCAAGAAGCATCAGGAAACCAGCCATGCCGGCGCTGAGCAGAAGTTCAAGGGCGGTTTGGCCGAGCGCACCGAGCAGACGGCCCGCCTGCACACCGCCACCCACCTCATGCACGCCGCGCTTCGCAAGGTGCTGGGTCCGGAGGTTGCTCAGAAGGGTTCCAACATCACCGCCGAGCTCCTGCGCTTCGACTTCTCCTTCGGCCGCAAGATGACCAAGGAGGAGATCGCCGAGGTCGAGCGCCTGGTGAACGTCGCCATCGAGGCGAAGGTTCCCGTCGTGTGCGAGGAGATGACCGTGCCCGAGGCCAAGGAAAAGGGCGCCATCGGCCTGTTCGAATCCAAGTACGGCGAGAAGGTGCGCACCTACAAGATGGGCGAGTTCTCCTTCGAGATCTGCGGCGGTCCCCATGCCGAAAACACCGGCGATCTGGGCTCCTTCAAGATCCAGAAGGAAGAATCCTCCTCCGCCGGCGTGCGCCGTATCAAGGCCGTGATCGGTTAATTGCAAATCCAACAGGGAGCGCGTCCGTGCGGATGCGCTCCCTTTCTTTCGCCTTCCTTCAGCTGCATAAAAAACAGGAGCGTATCCGTGATGGATACGCTCCTTGTGCTTTTTCATTTACAGGAAGCAGTCCTTACTCCTGCTTCTGGCCGCGGCGGCGGCGAACCGGCGCGCCCTCGGCTTCAGCCTGTTCTTCCTCGCCCTCCACGGTCACCGTGGGATCCAGCTGCATACGGGCGGCCGTGCGGGGATACAGCTGCCGGATGGCTTCCTGCGCGTCCGCGCCCTCGCCCTCGGCTACCAGATCCTCTTCTTCCCGCACTTCCACCTCGGGTTCTTCGGCCTTCAGGTCAGCCTTGCCGGCCTTGGGTGCGGGACGAGTGTAATCGCGGGAGGAGCTGCGCTCCAGATGATCCTGCGCCTTGCTGGAAGCGATGGCAATGCGGATGCGGTTGCCCACGCCCACGGCCAGCAGCAGCAGGCCTACGCCCGCCAGAGACAGGAACACCCAGTACATGACGTCCAGCGTCTTCTGCACGCTGCCCACATAGGCAGGCAGGCCGTCGTCGGTGGGAATCTCCTCGTACACGGGCATGGGAGGCGTCACAATGGGCGCTTCGGTAGGCACGGGCGTGGGATCCGCATAGGCGATGCGGATGATATTGCTCTCGAAGGTTTCCGTCTCGCCCAGCTGGTTCTTCGCCTTCGCATCGAAGCGGTACTGGCCCGCCATGGACACGCTCACGTCACGGGTGAACTCACGGGTCTCGCCCGCCAGAATGGAGGGGAAATCGTACAGCTTCACGCCGGTAGCGTACACGCTCACGTCGGACACGTCCACGCTGCTCTCATTGGTAACCTTCACGATGAACTTCACCGTGCCGGGAATATGGTAGATGGTATCGCGGTCAGCCTCGGCCTGCACAGTCAGCTTCACCTTCTGTGCGGGATCCACCGCCTGCACGGACAGACGGTCGGTGGACGTTTCCACAGAGGAGCCGGACTCGTCGGTACCGGACACGGTGAACTGATAATCCGCCGTCTCCGCGATAGTAATTTCCTTCTCCTTCGTCACCGTCTCGCCGGCGGGCACGGTCAGGCCGGTGAAGACCTCGCCCAGCACCGCATCGGTAACGGTCACGTTCGTATAATCCGCATTGCCGGTGTTCTTCAGGGTCAGGGTCAGCTTCACCGCTTCGCCTGCCACGCCGCCCTTCTTGTCCGCAGACAGGGAGGCCGTCAGCTTCACCTCGCCGTACTTGATGGTGGCGGCTTCCTTCTTTTCGGTATAGGACTTGCCGCCCGCCTTGTAGGTGATGGTGGCCTGACTGGTCAGGTTCTTCTTCTTCATGGTTACGGTGAAGGAATAGCTGCGCTTTTCTCCGGCGGGCACGGAATCAATGGTGCCCTTCTTGCTGGAGATGCTGCTGTTCTCCTTGATGCTGACGCCGGTAACCTCCACATTGCCGGTGTTCACCACGTCGTAGGTCACGGTGACCTCCTGACCCTGGCGGGCAGTAGCGGGAGTAATAGTGCGGTTGATCTCCACAGATGCGACGGCGCCGGTATAGACGATGGGGTAGGAGAAGTTCTTGGTCTTGTTGACCAGCTCTCCCGCATCATTCTCAATGGCGTACTTCAGCTTGAAGGTGATCTTACCGGCCTCCAGCTGCTTCTGGGTCACAGCCCAGGTGCCGCTCCAGGACTTGGAGGTGCCTACCGCCAGCGTGGGAGAGCCGAACTCCTCCACCTGCTTGCCGTTGGGATAATACAGCGTAACCGGGCCGGGCATATCCGTCTCGCCGGTGTTGCTCACCTGGATAGAGACGGTGATTTCCTTGGGCTCGGTAAAGGTGGTGGTACTCAGATCCATATCGATCTTGATATTGTCGCTGGCAGCGCAGGCCACGGCGCAAAGACCCATGGTCAGCATCAGCACAGCCACCAGACATACGAGCACGCGCTTCATCATAGCGATTTCGGGCGGAACAGTCAGCCGCCCATCCTCCTTCCGCGCCCCCACAGGGGCATGGCGTCTGGCCTTGCATCAATTATGGAAGGATACAGGCCATCTATCTTATTGTACTCGGGAACCGGGCCGCCTGTCAAGCAAAGAGGCTGACGAATTGTAAATAATCCGTCCCCCTGGATGGATATACTCTTTCTGTCCCTTCTGCAGGGGCTTGCCGCACTTGGCAATTGCGGAAAAGTATGCTATCTTTACACCATCCCATCACTTGAGAAGCGGAGGCTTACCATGCAAAACGGCGTGATGCTACAGGGGTTTGAATGGGATCTGCCCGCCGACGGCGCACACTGGCGGCGTCTGGAGGACGCGGCGTTCCGGCTGAGCCGCATGGGCTTCACCGCGGTGTGGATGCCTCCCTCCGGCAAAGGCTCCGGCGGCGGTATGGACGTGGGCTACGGCGTATATGATCTGTACGACCTGGGCGAGTTTGATCAGAAGGGCTCGGTACGCACCAAGTACGGCACCCGGGACGAGTATCTGCGGTCCATCCGTGCGCTGAAGGCGGCCCGGATCCAGCCCATGGCGGATCTGGTGCTGAATCACCGTATGAGCGCCGACGAGTGCGAGGACGTAACCGCCAGCCGCATCGACTGGGACGACCACACCCGGGTGCTGGAGAAGGGTCTTGCAGTGCGGCTTTTCACCCGCTTCACCTTTCCCGGGCGCAAGGGCAAATACAGCAATTTCATCTGGGATGCACAGTGCTTTACCGGCAGCAACTGGGATGAACGCCGCTGCAAAGAAAATCTTTATCTGATGGAGGGTAAACGCTGGGCGGAAGACGTGGATGAGGAGAAGGGCAACTACGACTACCTGATGGGCGCGGACGTAGACTTCAGCGAGCCGAAAGTACGTGATGAATTGCGCCGCTGGGGCCGATGGTTTGTGGATACCACCGGCGTGGAGGGCTTCCGGCTGGATGCGGTCAAGCACATCTCCGCCTCCTTCTACCGGGAGTGGCTTCAGGAAATCCGCAGCTACACAGGCCGGGAGCTTTTCGCAGTAGGCGAGTACTGGCAGCATGATACCAGCCGCCTGCACCGGTATCTGGATCAGGTGGAAGGGAGCATGAACCTCTTCGACGTGCCGCTTCACGGGCGCTTCCACCAGATCAGCCATTCAGACGGTCAGTTTGACATGGCAAAACTGTTTGATCAGACCCTTGTAGGCACGCGGCCCCATCAGGCGGTGACCTTTGTGGATAACCATGACACCCAGCCCGGCCAGTCGCTGGAAAGCTGGGTGGGCGAATGGTTCAAGGCGGCGGCCTACGGGCTGATTCTGCTGCGGGCATTCGGATATCCCTGCGTATTCTGGGGCGACCTGTACGGAATCCCCGCCAAGGGAATCGGCGCGGTGACCGAGCTGCCGCTGCTGATGAACATCCGCCGCCTGAACGCCTCCGGCCCGGAGCACGACTATTTTGATCATCACAGCGTGATCGGCTTCACCCGGGAAGGAGATCCGGAGAAGCCCGGCAGCGGACTGGCCTTTGTGTGCACCGGCGGACCGGAAGGCTACAAGCGCATGTATGTGGGCAAAAGGATGGCGGGCCGGTGGTTCCGCTGCGCGCTGGGGGATCAGAGCGACGTGCGGGTGGATGCGGACGGCTGCGCGGTTTTCCGCGTCCGCGAAGGCCGATGCAGCGTGTACGTACCGCGCATGACGGCTTCAGAAGCCCTTGAACGTATGCGCCGGGAAGGAATCAGACGTGTGGAATGCTTCCTGCAGGAGAAGCTTTATCAGGCCTCCCGCAGGCTGAAAAAAGACAAATCCAACGGCTGATCGTTGCCTTACGTCCCTGCCCTGTGCTATAATAGAGCATCTATACACCAATGAGGAGGTTTCTCCCGTGAAAAAATGGTTTGTCTTTGCACTGGTTCTGTGCATGCTGACCGTGCTGGGCGCAGCGCTGGCTGACAGCGCTCCCACCGTCGCCTTTGATAAGAAGAGCGGCGCCATGAACGGCGGCTTTGATTACACCCTGACCGTGAAGGCCCACAAGGCTCCCGAAAGCGATCTGACCGTCACCGTGCAGGCGGAGAAGCTGAGTAAGAGTTGGGACGTGGTGATCCCTGCCGGCGAAACCAAGGCTTCCCTGACCATCCCGCTGGATCTGGTAGAGGAAACCGTCAAGTATGACCTGACCTTCGCTCCCAGCGAGAACTACACCGCCAAGAAGGTCACCAAGCACACCGTGACCGTGCGCCCTCTGCCCAAGGTTCAGTTCTATCTGGCCGTCAACTACGGCCGCGTGGGCAAGAGCATGAGCGTGAAGGTGATGTGCAGCAACCCCACCGCCATCGTCAAGAGCAACAACACCTTCGAGCTGCGCGACAGCGACGGCACCGTGCTGGACACCCGCAGCTGGAGTTCGCCCAAGCAGAAGCTGACCTTCAAGTTCGACGTGACGGAGAACATGACCGGCCGCCGCTACTTCACCGTGTGGCTGGGTGATTACAACCTGACCCCCAACGACGGCTACGGCTCCATCTCCGCCGGCGAAAGGACCGTCTACAGCACCGAGCCGCTGATCCCCCTGATGGGCATCGGCATCGACTGCGCCTACGCCGCCGACCGTACCGATGAGATTCTGGCCATTCTGGAAAAGCACAATGTGAAGTGCACCTTCTTCATGACCAGCTTCTTCCTGACCAACTTCACCGAGGAAGCGCAGAAGATCCGCGACGCCGGTCACGAGATCGCCAACCACAGCCAGTCCCATGAGCACATGAAGACCCTGCGCTCCGGCGAGCTGTTCCGCCAGATCACCACCCCCATTGAGCATGCCGAAACCCTGCTGGGCGTAACCCCCCGCCTGTTCCGTCCTCCCTACGGCGAGTACAACGGCAACGTGACCAGCCTGGCCCGCTCCGAGGGCATGGAAGTGATTATGTGGTCCGCCACCGCCCACGATTCCTCCTTCAAGTATACGCAGGAGCAGGTGCTGCGCTTTGCCACCACCGGTTCCGACTTCAAGCCCGGTTCCATCCTGCTGATGCATCTCAACGGTATGGGCAGCAACCTGACACTGGAAACTGCCCTGCCCTACTACGAGTCTCTTGGCCTGAAGGTGGTGCCCATCAGCGCGCTGCTGTACGCCTCCGGCAAGGAGCTGCCCGAGCGCAACGGCAAGGAGCCTCTGGTTTACACCAACGAATACTGGGAGAACTGGCTGGTCAACAACCTGCCTGAATACGCCGCCCAGCTGGAGGCTCTCCGGCAGGAGCAGACTCAGGAGTAAATGCATTCTATAAAACCGCCTCCGCATTAATATGCGGAGGCGGTTTGCTTATTCATTTCCGATCAGCTGCAGGGAGCGGATGGTCTCCGCCAGCTCGGAGGAATCCATCATCGGTACGGTCACAGCGTACAGTCCGGTTTCACTCCGGGCATGCAGACGGATACTCTTTCCGTTTTCCATACGCACGGACTCCATGCCCGCCAGCGCCTGTCCCGCCACGCTGCCCATGTGATAATCACCCTTGCCCAGCAGCTCCAGCGCACGGGCAGGATAAATACTTTCCACCAGCATCTGTCTGCCGGTCTGGGTCTGATAGGTCAGCACCGTCTTGCGGGCAAAGCCGCCCTCATAGGCCAGATCACTGCTGACGCCGGAAATCAGCTGCAGTCCGCTGCCGCTCATGGCCTGCATCACAGGCACGGGAAAGCTGGCGTTGATTTCATTCAGCCGGGCTTCCTCCGTGACGGTTACCGCCGGGGATGCGTTCAGCAGCGGCTGGGTCATATCCGCCTGCACGGCGTTCTCATTCTCCTGCGGATGCCCCAGAATCACCGCCAGATAAAACGCCGCCAGCAGCAGTACCGCTACCACAGCGGTGATTGCCCAGCGGATGATTTTCCGCAGCAGGGAAGGCTTTTTCTCTTTCTTGCCTTTTTTCATACACTCACACCCTTCATATGAAAAACGTGCGCAGGGACCAAAACCCTGCGCACCTTATCTTATGCAGCATCCCCGCGCCACGCCTTCTGCGGGCACCGCCCGCAGAAAAGCAGCACTACCGCGTCACGGCGCGACCGTATTCGCGCCGTGCCATGCAGTCCTGCAGCGGTACACTCTCACGCGCAGAACCTATGACCGAAGGCGCACAACTCAATCGCGTGCCGGCCGGGGCACTGCCCCTTAGAACTCGCAGTTCATGGGCGTGCGTGCATAAGGAATCACGTCGCGGATGTTGTCCACGCCGGTGAGGTACATCAGCAGACGCTCAAAGCCCATGCCGAAGCCTGCATGCGTGCAGCCGCCGTACTTGCGCAGCTTCAGGTACCAGTCAAGGCTCTCCTGAGAGATGCCCAGCTGATCCATACGCTCGGTCAGCTTGTCGCAGCGGGTCTCACGCTGGGAGCCGCCCATCAGCTCGCCGGAGCCGGGTACCAGCAGGTCCACGGCAGCGACGGTCTTGTCGTCGTCGTTCTGGTACATGTAGAAGGCCTTGATCTCCTTGGGCCAGTTGTACACAAA
>JAFURI010000131.1 GCA_017471885.1 Clostridia bacterium
GCTGCCCCGCGATAACCGAACCTACCGCATCTTTGCCAGCCCTGTTCTGCGGGAGGACAAGGTGAGCGGCGTGGTTCTGCTGGCGCTGGACATCTCCGCTCGCTACGCCGCCGAGGCCAGCCGCCGGGAGTTTACGGCCAATGTGTCCCACGAGCTGAAAACGCCGCTCACGTCCATCTCCGGGTATGCGGAGATCATCGAGAGCGGCATTGCGAAAACCGAGGACGTGCCTGCCTTTGCCGGGAAGATCCGTGCAGAGGCCAAGCGGCTGGTGGCGCTGGTAAACGATATCCTCGAATTGTCCCAGTTGGACGAAAAGCAGGGCTTGGGCGCGAAGGAGCACGTCGCGCTGCTGCCCATGCTGAATGGTCTGGCAGACAGCTTTGCACCCATCGCGTCAGAAAACGGCGTTGCGCTATCCGTGGAAGGCTGCGAGGCCACGGTGGAGGGCTACCCGGTGCTGCTGCGTGAGCTGTTCCACAACCTGATCGATAACGCCATCAAGTACACCCCCGCAGGCGGCAGCGTGACGGTTCAGCTATACCAGCAGGAAGGGCGCATCCGCTGCACGGTAGCGGACACCGGCATCGGCATCCCGCAGGAGCATCAGGCACATGTGTTTGAGCGCTTCTACCGGGTGGACAAGAGCCATTCCCGCCAGACAGGCGGCACAGGATTGGGGCTGGCCATCGTCAAGCATGTGGCGGAGGTGCACCAGGCACAGGTGCAGCTGGAGAGCAAGCCGCAGGAAGGGACATCTGTTTCTGTTGTATTCTGATTCTATGTTTACCACTTGCGTCAGCCAGAGCAATCTGCTGACGCTTTTTTCATAGATGCTGAGATGCCTCTTTTCTTTCGATGAGGATATCATCTTTTGTGTCCGGCTTACACATTCTTTGGTGTATCTTCAGCTGCGCCCTGATCGACTCTCTATGCCTCGGCTCCTCGCCAGCTTTGATAACTGTATCAACCCAGTAACGGATGCGCTCGATCAGATCAGGATCAACATTCTGTTCCGCGAGTAAGACGCGAAGCTGCTCCTGTTCATCCAGCAGCTGCTGCAATTCACCGGCAATGCGTCCCTAATCCGCTGCTTTGATCCTATTGGCATTCATGTAGCGCACAGCCTTTGCAAAGTCGTTCAGCTCCTGCTGATGCTTCTCAGCATGCTTCTTCCGAACAAATCCCATGCCGCGCTTACTCTTATCAGAGATTGACTTGAGTCGCTGGAATGTCTCCAGATGTTTAAGTGCAGTTTGCTTCTTCCGAATAGCCTTGCCCACGCCGTCCAGTTGTATGAGGCTTTCTTGCTGTTTTCCAACAAATTCATCGAAATCCTGCAGCGTGCTGATACCAGCTTCCTGCATGAAGAACTGTACGGTAGGATCGAGCGCACCGTGGCTGCTTATCAGGACAAGGAAAGCATCCTGCTGCCATCGCTGAAGCAGCAGCAGAAGCCCAGGTTCACCAGGGAGCAGCTCGTGGCGTGGATCAGACGCTTCAAGTACGGACAAATCATTGGCGCTTTTGTCAACAGCGCGTGTGTTTATGATGACCGGTTGGTGATGACTTACAGGTGGTCACAGCAGCGTCGACTTTCGCTGCGCCGCCAACCATCTCATGCCCGCCCGTGATGCCGGACACGGATCCGTGCTTGATGTGCAGATCGCCGGAGCAGATGCTCGCAAGAGCGACGCGCACAATAGCGTCGCGGTCATTTTGCAGGGTGGGCTTGGGCCTTTTTGCGTTGACATGCCTGCGGCTGACCCCTTACAATAGAGGCAACGATATTACCGGAGGAACAAATATGTCACAGTACGGCATTTTCAGCGGCTACGGCTGGCTGATGAAGGAAATCACCCGACGGTGGGGCCGGGAGCGGATGCTCCGCATCCGCCGCCGGGCGGAAGAGGAGCTGACCGCGCTGCGGCAGGCCTGCCGGAACCTCTCCGCCGGGGAAAAGCAGCATGTGCACGGCACGATCCTACCCCGGGCCGCGGTATACCGGGCAATGCTGGAGGAGATTCCCGCAGACGCGCTGCCCCTGACCGAGGAAGCCGTACGCCGGGCCGGCGAAAGGATGAGCGCCCTGCTGCGGGGTCTGACGGCGGTACCGGGCATGCGGCGGGTTTTTCTGCGCATCTTTACCCTGATGGCGAAAAAGATGTTTGGCCCGCCTGCAGGCTTCAGGCAGGTAATGCACCGGGCAGACCGGAACGAGGTGCGGTTTGATATCACCGCCTGTCCCTACTGCCGCTGGTGCGAGCTGCTGGGCTGCCGGGAGCTGATCGGCACCTTCTGCCAGAGCGACGAATACTGCTTCGGCCGCCTGAGCGGCATCCGCTTTCAGCGTACGCAGACGCTGGGCAGCGGCGGCGACCGATGCGATTTTCACCTGACGATCGAAAAGCAAAGGACGGAATGACGATGACAATGCAGCCTGAAGCACAGATGCGCGCGCTCATCCGCCGCGAAATGGACAAGGGCCGCATGCCCGGCGGCATCTTTGCCCTGTGGAAGGACGGGCGGGAGGTGTTCTGCGCGCAGGAGGGTTATGCGGATCTCATGCAGCGCAGACCGCTGGAGCGGGACAGCCTGTTCCGGATTTACTCCATCACCAAGCCGGTGACTGCCGTTGCGGCGGCGATCCTGATGCAGGAGGGCCGTCTTCGCCTTGACGACCGGGTGGCGGACTATCTGCCGGAGTATGCCGATATGACGTATCTGGCCCCGGACGGCGAGGTTCGGCCCTGCCGCCGGGAGATGACCGTCCGCCATCTGCTGAGTATGACCTCGGGACTGGTGTATCCGGATCCCGATCCGGCGGGCATGCATATGCAGCGGTGCTTCGACGGCTTTGCGGAAGCGAATCTGGCCGGACGCGGCCCCTCCACCCGAGAGGTGGCGAGGCTGATTGCGGCCCAACCGCTGGCCTTCGAGCCGGGGACAGACTGGCGCTACGGTCTTTCGGCGGACGTGCTGGGCGCTGTCGTGGAGGTTATTACCGGGATGACGCTGCGCTATTGGATGCAGGAGCGGATTTTCATGCCGCTGGGCATGGAGGACACGGATTTTTATGTGCCGCAGCACAAGCAGCACCGTCTGACCACCCTGTACCGGCACATGGACGGCCGCCTGCAGGCAGATGATACCCGTCATCTGGGCCTGACCATGGGGCTGCAGCCGCCCACGTTTGAATCCGGCGGCGCAGGGCTGTACACCACGCTGGATGATTACGCCCGTTTCGGCAACATGCTGGCCTGCGGCGGCGGCGGAATCATCTCGGAGGCCACGCTGAAGCTGTTCCGCGAGGGCATGGTGGGATCGGAGTTCTCGCCCGCGCTGCAGACGGATCAGTACCGCGGCTACCGCTACGGCTGCTTCATGCGCACCTTCCGGGATGCGCAGGCCGCCGGTGCGCCGGGCACGGCGGGCGAGTTCGGCTGGGACGGCTGGACCGGCCCCTACGTCAGCGTGGATTCGGTGAATCGCACGCTGATGCTGTTCATGATGCAGGTGGGCGGCTTCCATGACTGGGAGCTGACCCTGGAGATGCGCCGGATCGCGCTGGACGCGCTGAAATAAGGACTTGATTGTTACGCAGGAGGGCGTATGCTATGGCGGGTAAGCTGATCATGTGGGCCGTGTCCTTCGGCTGCGGCATCCTGTTTTTTGCCATTGGCGTATATGCGCGCAACCGGGAAAAACCGATGTGGTTCTGGTCCGGCTCCGAAGTCTGCGCCTCGCAGATTTCAGACGTAAAACAATACAACAGGGAAAACGGCGTGATGTGGAAGCTGTATTCCCTGTGGTACTTTGCCGCAGGCACGGCAGCAATATGGAACGCTGTTCTTGCGCTTGTTTTTCTTGTATCCGGCTGCACAGCGGGAATGGTTCTTCTGGTTGCCTCCTATCACAGGATTTTCAACAAATACCGGGTTCCATAAATCCCGATTGGCGGCAGAACAAAAGCGCACTTACTCACCGGCTTTACGGTGTGCAAGTGCGCTTTTCCATATGAGTTGTCTGCTGATAAAAACGACAGGCCGTTACTGTCCCAGCGCTTCCAAAAGGGTGCGCATGTTGCGCAGCATCACGTCCTCGTAGTAAGTCAGGGGCACGTCCTTTTCCGGGCCGGTGGCCACGGGATCCAGCTCCCAGATCTGCGCGCCGGTTTCCCGGCTGAGCGTCCGGGCCGCCACGTCCTCATACTGGGGCTCCACAAACAGCGGCGGCACGCCCAGCGCCTTCACGGTTCCCACCAGCTCCGCCAGCTTCGCCGGGGACAATGCGTCGTCCGGATCCCGGTTGACCACCGCCGCCACATTCAGCCCGTAGGCCTTTGCAAAGTAGGGGAAGGCCTCGTGGAAGGTGATGATATCCTTCCCGGCAGCCTGCGCCAGATTCTCCTTCAGCGTTGCATCCAGCGCCTGCAGCCGGACGATATACGCGTCCCGGTTGGCAGCGATGGCGTCCGCTCGCTCCGGCATGGCCTCCATCAGGCCCTGCGCCAGATTGGTCACCATGATCTGCGCATTCCCTGCATCCAGCCACACATGGGCGTTGTATTCGCCGTGCTCATGGCTATGTTCATGAGCGTGATCGTGATCCTCCTGTGCACACAGCAGTTCAATACCCACAGACGCGTCCACCACCATCAGCTCCGGGAAGGCGTCGTATACGCCTGTCAGGAAGCCCTCCATGCCCGCGCCGTTGATCAGGAACACGTCAGCCTTCGCCAGCTGCTTCATATCGCCGGTCTGCAGCTGATAATCATGCAGGCAGCCTGCGCCGGCTTCGGTCATGTTGTGCACCTCCACGCCTTCCAGACCCTCGGTCAGGTTCAGCGCGAAAAGGTAGATGGGATAAAAGCTGGTAACCACCGTTTCTGCCGCCGCAAGGGCAGGCAGCAGCAGCAGCGCCGCCAGCACAGAGATCAGTTTCTTCATTCACGGATTCCTTTCATTCATATGGTACATGCTGATAACGGAACACCCCGCCCCTTTCCTGCATGCAAAAGCTTCCTTCACTCCTGCTCCGGCAGCCAGCCGCGGTATCTTTCGGGCGGATAGTTCTCCCGGATGATCCGCGCCATCAGCGCCTTTTCCTCCCCGGACTGGAAAGCGTCGTACTTTTCCCACAGCACCCGCAGCGCGCTCAGGGATTCCGAGCGCAGGGTGTAGTCCTTCAGGTTCTGAAAGTTGACGGAGTACACCGTCAGCCCGTCGAAGAGGGCGTACATGCAGTCGTCGGCAATGGCCTCCAGATCCCCCAGACGGATGCGCTCCATGCGCCCGTTATCCAGCCGCACGGTCATGGACGGGCCCACCGAGGTGTACAAAGCATTGAAGAGCACGTTCTTCAGCCGCTCCGAGAGCGTCTCAAAGGTGTCCCTGTAGGGCGCATAGCTCCGCAGCGTGTGCGCAGCCTGCTCCGCCACGTCGGTTCCGTCCACCATGTCCGAGCCCAGCGCCGGGCGCAGCGCACGCCTCACGTCGCTGATCCTGATCATCGCAGGCACCCTGTCCGCCTCCCTTGTACAGCCTGATCTTTTTTCACTTCGACATGCATCCCCCTGATTCCTTGCTGTATGTTTTTTTCTGTCATTTTTTCTTCCGCAGGCGGGAAAAGCCCGCATGTTTATGCATGCTGCATGGTTATCATACATCAAAGCCCGAAATATTGTGGTGAAAACACGTTCGCACACAACACCTTGAATAGTCACTTATCAACAGCAGCACTCCTCTATGCATCCGGAGCATTTTGCGCAACCCCTTGATATTTCTGCGGTTTCGTGCTATCATAAAACCCTGACGGCAAACGACGAAAAGTTTTCCACAACGGGAATTTTCGAGTTATCCACAGCATGCGATCACCTTCGGTCGTGTGCTTTTTTAGCCGCTGTATACAGCCATACTGATCTGCACCGCGGAGGATGAAGCCCCATGGACATGAATGACCTGTGGACAAAAGCCTGTGATCTGCTCAAGCTGGAGATGAACAAGGTCTCCTATCAGACGTGGATTGAGACCAACCTGACCCCCAAGTCCCTTGAGGACGACGTGATGACCCTGCTGATCTCCATGGAGAACATGAAGGTGATGATCACCAGCCGCTACGGCCCGCTGATCACCAGCTGCCTGTCCCAGGCCGCAGGACGTCCCGTCAGCGCAGAGATCCTTACCCGGGCGGAAATCGAGAACCGTTCCTCCCACAAGGCCGACGAGCCTGCCGTACCCGCCGACGGCTCCGTGCAGCTGAACCCCAAGTACACGTTTGATTCCTTCGTGGTGGGCGGCGGCAACCGCTTTGCCCATGCCGCGGCGCTGGCTGTGGCGGAATCCCCCGCCGACGCTTACAATCCGCTGTTTATCTACGGCGGCGTGGGCCTGGGCAAGACCCACCTGATGCACGCCATCGGCCATTATGTGCAGGAGCAGTATCCGGACAAGAAGCTGCTGTACATCACCAGCGAAAACTTCACCACCGAGCTGATCACTGCCATCCAGCAGGGCCGGAACACCGAGTTCCGCTACCGCTTCCGCAATGTGGATATCCTCATGGTGGACGATATCCAGTTCATTGCCGGCCGCGACGCGACGCAGGAGGAGTTCTTCCACACCTTCAACACCCTGCACAGCGCAGGCAAGCAGATCATTCTTACCTCCGACCGGCCTCCGAACGAGATCGCCAAGCTGCAGGAGCGTCTGTCCAGCCGCTTCGCCTGGGGTCTCATCGCCGACGTGACCAAGCCCGACATTGAAACCCGCATCGCCATTCTGCGGGAGAAGGCCCGTCAGGAGCACATGAACATCCCCGACGAGGTGCTGGAGCTGATTGCCGATCATGTGGTGAGCAACATCCGCGAGCTGGAGGGAAGCCTGATCCGCCTGAACGCCTATGCGCAGCTGGTCAACAAGCCCGTCACCGTGGAGGTGGCTCACGAGGCGCTGCGTGAGGTGCTGGTGCAGCCCAAGACGCGTCAGGTCACCGCCCATGTGGTGATGCAGACCGTCAGCGACTATTACGGCGTGAAGATGGAGGATCTGATCAGCACCAGCCGCCGCCGCGAAATCACCGCGCCCCGGCAGATCGCCATGTACCTCACCCGCGAGCTGACCACCATGTCCCTGCCCCAGATCGGCGCGGCCTTCGGCAACCGCGACCATACCACCGTGCTGCACGCCTGCAAGCAGGTGGAGAGCAATATCCGCAATACCCCCCGCACCGCCAGCGTGGTCAACGATATCAAGGGCCTGATCCTTGAAGGCAAATAAAGTTCCTTTCCCGTCCGGGTTGCACTCGGACGGGTTTTTCATTATAATAGAAACAACGTTACTGACCAAGGAGGATGCTCTATGTCCGCCGTCCGCGAACACAACCTTTCCAATGGTATGACCCTTTTGTGCTGCCCCCAGAACCATCTCCACGCCATGGAGTTCAGCCTGTTCCTCAAGGGAGGCTCCCTGTATGAGAACCGGCAGAATCAGGGCGTGTGCCACCTGCTGGAGCATCTGTGCTTCCGCGGTCTGGGCAAGTGGGACGCCGAGGGACTCAACCGCCTGATGGCGCGCTTCGGTGCAGAGCTGGACGGCGCTACCTATCCCGAGGGCGTGGTGTTTCGCCTTAAGACGCATCCCCGCTTTTTTGACGAGATGCTGGAGCTTTTCCTGTCCTTCTTTGCCGACAAGCCTTGGACGCAGGAGATGATTGATCTGGAGAAGGAGGTCGTCATCCGCCAGATTGAGCAGGAGGACGTGGACTTTGACGAGGAGGTTGCCCGCCGCTACCGCAAGACGGCCGCCGGCTCCTTTGCCATGATGGGCACTGCCGAGGGCATCCGGGAAATGTCCGCCGCCACCATCCGCCGCTGGCAGAGACTGCTGTTCCAGCCCCAGAACGCCTGCCTGTGCATCGCGGGCAATTTCTCCCAGGGCATGGAGCAGGCCGCATGCGACGCTTTCTCCGAGATCGAGGCCCGCTTTGACGAGGAGCCCTTCCAGCAGACGGTGCCGGTGGGCTTCTGCATGCGCGACAGCCGCAGCGATCTGATCATGGAGGAGGAAGGCGGTCAGGCGAAGGTGCATCTGGCCTTTGATCTGGACGACGACCGGGTCTTCCCGCTGGCGGGCGAAGTGCTCAACGCCATCACGGCAGGCAACAGCGACAGCCTCCTGTTCCAGACGCTGCGCGAGGAGCAGGCGCTGGTGGCGGAGATCGATTCCTCCATGGAGGAGATGGGACTGTTTCGCCGTCTGGTGATCCGCTACGACGTGCGGCAGGAGTACCTTGTGGAAAGCCTGAAGAAGGTTTTCTCTCTCCTGACCCGGCTGAAAATGTACATCCGCCCGGCGCGGCTGCATCAGACCCGGATGCAGTTTACCGACGACCTGCAGTTTTATCTGGACGACGTTTCCGGTCTGGCCGATCTGATGGGCTGGAGCTGGATGGCGGATGATCTCTCCCGCTGCGATCTGGACGCGCAGGCCCAGATGTTTGAGGACCTGACCTGTGAGGATCTGCTGGACGCAGCCCAGAGCGTCTTCCGCCCTGAAAACCTGACCATTTCCATTCAGCGTGATCCCGCTGTGGGCCCCAGGAGCCTCAAGCCTCTGCTGAAGGAGCTGCGCGAGATGCTGGAGTGAGGACGCTGCTCTGACAACCCTTGCAGAAGGCGCTGCCTCCTGCGCCTCCGCCAAAGGGCATAGCCCTTTGGAATCCCTTCATAAAAACAGCGAGACTCATGCATCACTGCACGAGTCTCGCTGTTTTGTTTCTCTTCCATCCAAGCCGCAAAGGACCACATACCGCCAAGCGAGCCAGCGCCCCCACTTTTGGGCGCTGGCGGTCTAAGCACGCAGCCCCAAACGTATCCGCTCACCTCCGCGCGTAGCGCGGTGATGGGTGCAGGGCTATTGCACTGCCTTGAAGATTTGGATGCAGAGGGTGCCTTCGCCGGTGCTTTCGGCAAGGATGCGGATGGGATAGTCGCAGTCGTTGCGGAAAACGAAGTTGAGCTCCGTGTTGCCAACGGCGGCGTCCTGATGCATGGGCAGGTAGCGCGCGCAGCCGGGGCCGTGGGGACGGCGGCGGATGATGGTGATGCCGGGAATCTGGCGCACGGTGTTGTACAGCGTGGAACTGGACTGGCAGGTACCGCCGCCATAGCCCAGCTGGCTGCCGCCGTCAATGAGCACGGGGGCC
>JAFURI010000132.1 GCA_017471885.1 Clostridia bacterium
CGGTTTGCGAGGATGACGCGTTCTGCCGGGCGCAGCTTGAAGACGTGCTTGCAGAATACAGCAGGCATAACGTCCATCAATCCATTGCGTTCTCAGTCTACGGGCATGCGGAGGATTTGCTGGAGGCTGCGCAGCGGAAGGACGGCTTTGATATCTATCTGCTGGACGTCATCATGCCGGATATGAGCGGCATCGCCCTCGGCAGACAGCTGCGCGAGGCGGGTCACGACGGCAAAATCATTTTCCTGACGGTGAGCACGGAATACGCCATTGACGCTTTTTCGGTGCAGGCGTTCAACTATCTGGTGAAGCCGATTCAGCCGCAGCGGCTGATGGAAGTGCTGGATCAGGCCGTAAACGCCCCCCTGAGCTACCGCTAAAAGGGACTGATTGTCAAAACCAACGAGAGCAGCATCCGCCTTTCCTTTGACAGCATCCTCTATGCAGAACTGAACCAGCGGGTGATTGTGTATCACCTCACCAATCAGCGTACGGTGGAAAGCAGGCAGATCCGCACCACGTTTTTATTCCGCGCAAGGTGTGCGCAGAGCTTCGCTCCGAGTGGTCCCATTTCTGGCTAAATAAGGAGAAGCAGCCATGATGCTATTGAGAGATCTTTCTATCATTTACGCCATCTTCTTTACGGTGCCCATGTTCCTGTCGCTGTTTGAATCGCGCTATTCCGCCAGAAGGACGCGCTTATCCTGTGGCTGATGTGCCTGACCTCTTTGCTGAATTTTTTCCTGGGTAACAACTATGTGGTGATGGCCGTTTCCCGGCTCATCCTCTGCCCGCTGATGGCGTGGGAGATTTACAGATTCATGCGCCCTGGTTATCGCGAGGTGCAGCGCAAGGTGACAAAGGGCTGGGGCGTTTTCGCCGTGATGGCGTTCAGCTTTTACCTGGCGCTTACCATGTCCTTCTCCATGCCCAGCATGATCACCGAGCGGCTTGAGCAGTTGCCGGCTTTCCTGCTGCTGATGGTGCTGATGCCGGTTTTGTACCTGTACATTCTCAAAACCCTGCATGTGCAGCAGCGCGCCTATGAGGCTGCCGAGCATGAGAGTATCCTCACCCTGCAGGAGGATAACCTGAGAACGCGCATTGCGGAATACTCCGAGGCGGAGCAGAAATCCCGCGAGGAACGCCACAACGTGCGGCATCTGCTGCAGGCGGTCAGTTCTCTTGCTGCCAAAGGGCAGATTGACCAGCTGCAGCAGACTATTGCGGACTACACCCACGCCATGCCCGAAAACGACGTGCGCACCTACTGCGATCATCCGGTCATTGATGCGGTGTTTTCCTCCTATCTGAAGCAGGCTGAGCGCAAGGGCGTCCGCGTGACCACGAAGCTCTCTTTCTCAAAGGAGCTGCCTGTGAATGAGACCGAGCTGGCCACCGCCATTGGAAAACGCCATTGCCGCCTGTGAGCAGATAGAACCGGAGAAACGGTATATTGACGTGACCTCGCTGGTCAATCCCACCTTTATGATGCAGATCGAAAACAGCTTCGACGGCGTGATCGCCTTTGACGAGGAGGGCATTCCCCTCAGCCAGCGCAACGGCCACGGTTTTGGCACACGCTCCATCGTCACCTTCTGCAACAAGAGCAACGCCTTCTACGAATTCGGCGCAGAGGGCGAGACCTTCTATCTGCGGCTGATCTTTCACTGAACCGTCTGACCGTCTGACCTGTCGCTGTCCTGCATTCATAGCAATGAATCCCCCTGATGAGGCTTGTGCGCCTGCATCAGGGGGATTCTGTCTGTTGTTCGGAATCAGCCGCCGGACTCAGATCTCTTCGCCGGCAAGGAAAACTCACTTGCTTGCGTATTTTTCGCCGCAGATGATGAAATCAGCCTGCTTGCCGGTCTCAATGGAGCCGACCGCGTCCTGTACGCCCAGCGCACAGGCGGGGTTGTAGGTGGCTGCGCGGATGGCGTCTTCCTCCTTCACGCCCCAGGAAATGGCGTTGGTCAGACACTGCCACAGATTGGCTGCGGAGCAGGCGATGGTGCCGTCTGCCAGCCGGGCCACGCCGTTTATGAGGGTAGCGGTCTGTCCGCCCAGATCAAAGCGGGTGCCGTCGGGCAGGCCCGCACAGCGGCCGGAGTCGGAGACGAGGATCATACCTTCGCTGCCGAACATCCTGAAAGCCAGCTTCACCGAGGCCGGATGTACATGCATGCCGTCGCAGATGACCTCCGCGCGGACGCAGCCGCTTTCCGCACAGGCAGGAATGACGCCCGGCGTACGGTGATGGATCCCCGGCATGGCGTTGTACAGATGGGTCAGGTGAGTAGCGCCTGCATCGATGACAGCCTTCGTCTGATCATAGTTTGCGTCGGTATGGGCGATGGATACCGTGCAAAGCTCTTTTGCCTGACGGACAAAATCCACCGCGCCGGGAAGCTCCGGCGCAAGATCCACAATGCGAACCAGCCCGCCGCAGCCTTCGTACAGCTGCCGGAAGCCCTCAAAATCAGGATCCTTGAGGTAATCGGCGTTCTGCGCGCCGCGCTTGCCGTAGGAGAAGTATGGACCCTCCATCTGGATGCCGCGCAGCACGGAGCACCCCGCAGGCTTCTCTTCGGAAAGCTGCTTTGCAGTGGCAAATGCCTTCTTCAGCACGGGGTAGGGGAGCGTCATGGACGCAGGAGCAAAGGAGGTCACGCCGCAGCGTAGGTAATACCGGGCCATTTCCACAAGGCCGGCGTAGTCGCCGTCGGAGAAATCAAAGCCGGAATTGCCATGGCTGTGCACCTCAATCAGGCCGGGGATCACCGTCGCGCCGTGGAGATCCACTGCATCCTCCGGCACGTCCTGCGGCAGCACAGCGCCGAACCTGCCGTCCGTCACCTCAAAGGCGCCGGTGCGGAAGGTAAAGTCTCCGGTAAATATCCGGGCGTTTGTGTAAAACATCAAGTATTCCTCATTTCCGGTTTCAGATCAGGCTGAGCGCGTCCTCGTCCGCCACCAGCACAAAGTTGGGATGCATCTGCAGGATGGAGGCGGGTACCTGCGGGGTTACAGGGCCGAAGAAGGCCTTCTTGAGGATCTCGGCCTTGTCCTTGCCGCTGGCGATCATCAGCACCTTGCGGGCGTTCATGATGGTGCCGGTGCCCATGGTGTAGGCCTGACGCGGCACTTCGTCCCTGGAGTTGAAGAAGCGCTTGTTGGCTTCGATGGTCTCCTCGGTCAGATCCACGCAGTGGGTGCCCAGATCAAAGGCGTCGGAGGGTTCGTTGAAGCCGATGTGACCGTCGTGGCCAATGCCCAGCAGCTGCAGATCCACGCCGCCAAGGCTGGCGATCACAGCGTCGTAGCGGGCGCACTCGGCCTCGGCGTCCATATTGTTGCCGTCGGGCAGGTTGATTCTATCCGCAGGGATGTTCACATGCTCAAACAGATTCCTGTGCATGAAGCTCCAGTAGCTTTCCTGATGTTCACGGGGCAGGGCGCGGTACTCGTCCAGATTGACGGTGGACACCTCGGCGAAGTCCACGTCGCCCTGCTTGTACCATTCCACCAGCTTCTTGTAGGCACCCACGGGAGTGCCGCCGGTGGCCAGACCCAGCACGCAGTCGGGCTTATGGATGACTTCTGCCGCGATGATGGCGGCTGCCTTGCGGGACATTTCCTCGTAATTGGCGGTACGGATGATCTTCATATAGGGTTTCCTCCTGTTTTTCCTTTGGTTCAAGCCTGCACGTCCGTGCCGTACACCTCGATCTGGCGCAGGGACGGGAATGCGGAGGGATTGTCGCACTTGATCAGCTTATACAGCTTCATGGTGCGAATGCGGTGGCTTCCGCCCAGATCAATCGTCTGGGGTCCGTCGATACCCTCCAGCGGGAAGGAGATCTCGCAGCCGTCGTCCAGCGCCACCGTGCCGTGGATCCAGTAAGCGTCGTGGGGGAAGTCTGCACGCAGGTACAGCGTCATTCGGTCAACCTCAACCTCGCGGCCGAAATCCAGCGTCAGCTCTGCATCCATGCGGGCGCCGATGCCCCAGCTGCCGAAGGGCCAGGGGCCATGGCCGCAGGCGATGCGCTCGCCGTCGATGGTGTTGCGGGCGCAGAACCAGCTTTCGTTGCGGGTTTCCACATTGGCGGTGGCGTGGGGATAGGCGGTCACCTCGCCGCGCTGATCCGCAGGATTGCAGGCCAGATTGCGGTAGCTGTTGTCTTCATCGGGGCGGATGGTACACAGGTGCATATCGCCGGTGAACGCACCGGGAGCATACACCGCAGGGTCAATCCCCTCCAGGGGCAGACGGAAGGTGAATACGCAGTCGGGCAGATACACCCGGGCGGGCTTCACAGCCTGATCCACCTGTACGACGGCGTGCTGATAATCCGTGGTAAAACGGAGCTCGTCGCCCTGCTGATACTCCCCGCGGAACAGCAGCTGAGCTTCATTCGAGCCCTGTGCACAGCACAGTATTTCTCCGTTGCGGATTACTTCAATCTTCGACATGACGATACTCAGCTCCTCTTGATTTCAAAATGCTGCCTGTGCTGTTTTGCTGCATTCGCCTTCAGCGCCACACGCCACAGGCTTCCGGGGAAGTTCTTCTTCAGGCGTACGTCGGTCACGGGGATTTCCCGCACATCCTGTACCAGTTCCTTGTCATGATACAGCGTCAGAGGCCCGAAGGCAACCTGACCGGGGGTGAGAACCGGCGCTCTGCGCAGCAGGAATACCCATTCAACGTCCTTTTCCGCATCCAGCAGGATGGAGTCCGTCATGCTGACGCCGTCCTCCTGCAGGGAGAAGGCACGGGTGATTTCCTCCGCGCCTGCCTCTGCCGGATAGGCTCCGGTCAGGTTCAGCTCTGCGCCGTTTTCGCCTGCGGAAATAACCTGAGCGCGGTACTCGCGGCCCTCCTGCTGTTCCACGCCGCCGATGAGGGGGATGTTGTGGTTCATGGAGCGGGTGTTGTCCAGCGTATAGCGCTCCGGGCCGAAGGTCTTGGCGGTGTAGAGCTTGTTGCCCATATCAACCACCATGGGCAGTCCGTCTGCATAGACGATGAAGGTGCCGATGTCGTTATGGTTGTGGCTCTCGCCGTTGTGGCCGCCCTTGATGGCGGCATACAGGCCGTTTTTGCGCCATGCGAAGACCTGCAGATTAGGCATCTCCATGTAAGGCGGCATCACGGGCTCGTCCAGCTGGGGGATGGGATCGAAGATGCCGTAGAGGAGACGATTCATCTGGGGCGTGTCCTCCACACGGATGCGGGTACCCTTGAGGCCGCGGATCGCTGTGCCCAACGCCACCAGCGCATCATTGCCCGTGCGCTGACCGTAGCGGATGATGGGCATGCCGTCCAGCGTGGGTTTCACGTCGCAATCGGCGAAGTTCAGGTAGTAGGGGCCGGAGATGTGCGCCTTGAGCGGATATACCCCGATGTTGCGGATGTGCTCCTCGTGATAGAAGCTTACCTGCCCGCCGGTGGCCTCGTAGATGGCCTCGAGGCAGTCCAGCAGCGATGCGCCCGCCACGTTGAAGTAGCCTGCGCCCTCGTCGCAGCCGCCGTCCCTGGGCATCACGGCCAGGTAGCTGTCCAGCATGCGCATGGCGCGGGCGGTGGTCTGGCAGCGGCGCACCTCGTCGCGCTCCAGCAGCAGCACGGTGTAAAGAATGTTGGAGATGATCCAGGGCGTCCAGTTGTTCATGTCCTTGCGGATCATGCCCATCCACCAGAAATCGTCATGGGTGCGGAAGGGCTGGATGATGCGCCGCTCGATCTCGTTGCGCACGCGCCGGGCAATGCGGGGAGTAACCGCGTCCAGCTTGTCCTCCATGAAGTAGAGCACCCATGCCAGCGTGGCGGCAGTCTGGGCCGCGAACAGATCAATATAGGGGTTGTTCACGTCCGGCAGCGGACGCTCGTGGACGGGCGGGGTCATCAGGTGCTTGGAGTCGTTGTGGGCGCTGACCACCCAGGTGCTTTCCTCACAGATGGCCCACAGGCCGTCGATGATGGCGTCCAGATGGGCGTCGTCATCCAGCACGCATTCGGCAAAGGTAGCGCCGATGAGCAGCTTGCGCCGGGCAAAGTAGGGCTGCTCAAACACCTGACGGTCACCCGTGCGGGAGTAAGCCAGGAACTGGGAAGCCGTCAGCATGGGGTAGCCGGCATTGGCCTCGTCGCCCCATTCAATCAGCTCCTGCCTGACGCTCGGGTGCAGCTCCTCCCATGCAGCGCGGTTCTGCCTGCGCGGAAAGGGCTGATAGGTGCCGGGCTTGCCCAGCAGCCGGCTCAGATCATGCGTCTGCAGATATTCGGTAAACATACGCTTCCTCCTCACCCCCTGTCGGGGGAGAAATCAAGATCAGAAAAAGAACAGCCGGACTTCCATCCGGCTGTTCATCATCAGGCTTAGAGCAGGTTATACAGGTTACTGCCCCTCGCCTCGTCGAAAAAATGCGGCAGCCAGAACAGACGCTCTTCGCCCTTGAGCTTGTAGATTGCTTCGATGAAGAAGTAATCCGCATAGATCATGGTCATGTGACGCGTCGGCAGATCATGCCATGCAGCGGTGCAGTGGTTCAGCAGCGCGGGAGTATCGGTATCCCAGCGGACGTAACGCTCCTCGATGCCCTTGAGGATCCGCAGAGCGCCCTTGATGTAGGGCTCGCGCTCGCACTCGGGGAGGATGCGGCCCAGCTCCAGCATACCGCAGGCGGCGACAGCGCCGGCGCAGGTATCGTAGATGCGGGGCTCCGCAGGCTGACGGAAGTCGCACAGCGGCACGGGATCATCGATCAGGTTAAGCAGGAAGTGGTTGGCGGTGCGCTTGGCCACGTCCAGATACTCCTGCTTGCCGGTTGCCATGTAGCTGAGGGTGTAGCCGTACACTGCCCAGGACAGGCCGCGGCTCCAGCAGGAACCGGAGGCATAGCCCTGACCGGCAGGATTGTCCAGCACTTCGCCGGTCTCGGGATCAAAGATCACGATATGGTTGCTGGAGCCGTCCGGACGGATGAAGGCGGTCATGGCGGTATCGGCATGCTTCATGGCCATGAGCTTGTAGCGGGGATCGCCGGTGACGTCCGTAGCCCAGTAGAGCATGGGCAGGTTCATCAGGCAGTCCACAATCGCCCAGCCCTCACGGCCGCGGCCCTGCCAGGCGCGGATGAAGCCGTTAGGGTTGTAGCGGCAGGCCAGCATCTTGGCAGCGAACAGAGTGCGGTCGAAGCTGTCCTTGTTGTGTTCCAGCGCAAAGCGCACGCCGGAGTTGATCAGCCACATGAAGCCGTTGTCATGGCTGAGGACGCGGTAATCCTTGAAAACCACGTCCAGCATCGCCTCGGTACGGACGGCCTCGTCACGGAAGAACTGATCCTTCGTGGCCAGATACATCTGCCAGCACAGCGCGGGCCAGAAGCCGTTGGTCCACCAGCTGATTTCAACCGGCTTCCACTGATCGTTCTCGGTGGAGTAGGGGATGAAGTCCGTCTCCTGCGCCTTTTCCACAGCGTGGCGCATCTTGGCGGGCAGCTTCGCGGCAACCTCGTCAATCCAGCGCTGGGTAACAGCGTCAAAAGTGTAGTTATACATCAGTCAATACCTCTCAATGCGTTATTAGCCCTTGACAGCACCCACCATGACGCCCTTGACGAAGTACTTCTGCAGGAAGGGATAGATGCACAGCACGGGCACGGTGGTCAGGATGATGGTCGCATACTTGATGGACTCAGCGAACTCGTTGACCTGATCGTTCTCGGCAGCGGAGGCGTTGAGGATGTTGGAGTTGGCGATCAGGATGGAGCGCATGATGTTCTGGATAGGCAGCAGCTCGTTATCCTGCAGGTAGATGGAAGCGTTGAACCAGCTGTTCCAGTGACCCACGCCGTAGTACAGCAGCAGCACGGCGATGGTGGGCATGATCAGCGGCAGGATGATGCGGAAGACGATGATCACGTCGTTTGCACCGTCGATGTAGGCGGACTCCACCAGCGACTCAGGCACGCCCTGGATGGCGGTACGGCAGATGATGCAGTTGTACACCGAGATCGCGCCGGGCAGGATCAGCGCCCAGAGGGTGTTGTACAGACCCAGATCGCGGATGTTCAGGTAGGCGGGGATCATGCCGCCGCCAAAGAACATGGTGAACATGATCATGAACATAATGGGCTTTTTCCACATCATGCCCTTGGAGGCCAGGAAGTAGCCGCAGAACAGTGTCATGAAGATATTCAGCGGCAGGCTGACGCCCAGCACGATCAGGATGTTCTTGTAACCGGAGAGGATCAGGGGATGCTCGAAGGCCATCTTGTAGGAACCGGTAGTGAAGCCGTGGGGCCAGAAGAGGATGCCCTGATTGGCCACGAGGTAGCTGTTCTCAGTGAAGGAGGCGCACAGCACGTACCACATGGGGTACAGGGTGACAAAGCACAGCGCGATCAGCACCAGAGCGTTGATGGCGTCAAAGATCCGGTCGCCCGTGGACTTCTTGATCTCCATGCCGTTGTGGATGATAACTTTCTCTTTCTTGCTCATACATGTACCTCCCATCAGAACAGACCGGATTCGGTCGTCTTGTTGCTGATGTAGTTGGTGATCAGCAGGAAGACAACGTTAACCATCGTATTGAACAGACCCACAGCAGTGGACAGAGAATACTGCTGGTTCTCAAGGCCCATACGATAGGTGTACGTGGACAGCACGTCAGCCACCTCATAGGTAGAGGGGTTGTACAGCAGCAGGATCTTCTCATAGCCGACGTTAAGGATGTTGCCCATGCGCAGGATGAAGAGGATGGTGATGGTGGGCAGCAGGCCGGGCAGAGTGATGTGCAGCACCTGCTGGAAGCGGTTGGCGCCGTCGATCTTGGCAGCTTCGTACTGCTCCTGGTCAATGCCGGAGAGCGCAGCCAGATAGATGATGGAGTTCCAGCCGATGCCCTGCCAGATGTCAGACAGAATGTAGATGGTGTAGAAGTAGCTGGGGTTGGCCAGTAGGTTCTGTCTTTGCATGCCGAAGATGCTCATGATGGCCGGGAACAGACCGTTCTCCATGGTGTAGATCTTGATCAGAGAACAGGTGACGACCAGAGAGATGAAGTAGGGCATGTAGGTGATGGTCTGCACGGTGCGCTTGAACTTGTTGTTGTGCACCTCGTTGAGCAGCAGCGCCAGCAGAATGGGCGCAGGGAAGCCAAAGAGGATCGTCAGACCGGAGATGGTGAAAGTGTTGCGGAGCAGGCGCCAGAAGTACGGATCCTTGAAGAAGGTCTCGAACCACATGAAGCCGACCCACTTGCTATCCCAGATGCCGCGGGTGGGGCGATAGTTCTTGAAGGCGATGACCAGGCCGTACATGGGCTTGTAGCAGAAAAGGATCAGGTAGATGATGATCGGCAGAATCAGCAGGTACTTATACTTGTGCTTCTGAAAATCGCTCAGCAACCTCTGGGCAAAGGATTTTTCCTTGAGAGGGGCAGGCTTTGCCGTGTTCACAGTCATTTTGCAGGCAGCCTCCTTACACGTTCTTGTGTTTGGAAAAGGAACGGCGGAGAAAGGGACTCCCCGCCGTTCCGTTCAGGTTATGGTTTCTCTTCAGACGATCCTGAAATCAGCGGGCCAGGTAGCGGTCATAGCAGGCCTGACGGATGCTGAGGATCTTGGAGAGGTTGTAGGTCTCGGCGTCCTTGAGGTACTTCTCCCAGGTCGCGTCATCCTCGATGTCCATGGTGCCGGTCAGGAAAGCGGTGAAGCTCTCGGTGACGTAGGTGCCGATGGAGCCGCCGTAGATGTTGATCATGTCCATCTCGTCCACGGTGAAGGTCACGCCCACGGGCCAGCGCCAGCCGCCGGTGACGGCCAGGTTCTGCTGCTCGTCCTCGAAGTTGTAGAACCAGGTGTTGTTGGCCTCGATGGCAGCGGGAGCGTTCTTCAGGTACAGCAGGTTGGTAGCCTGAATGCCGGTGCCGCCGTAGGTCATGCCGTTGTACTTGCGCATGGGCTCGGTGTCGGTGTCAGCGGTAACCAGCTCGGTAAACTGGGGCACGCCGTTCTCGCCCATGGTCCAGGAGGTGCCTTCGGTGCCGTAGTTGAAGTACAGGAAGCCTTCCTGAGTGTAAGCGTAGTCCAGCATCTGCAGGCACAGCTTCATGGTCTCTTCGTCAGCAGTCTTGGTGATAACGCCGGTGTAGGAGCCGATGCCGAAGCCGCCCATGACGGAGGACAGGGAGCCGTCGTCAGCCTTGGGATAGGGGATGCCAACCCACACGGCTTCCTGGCCCTTGGCGATGCGCTCGTTGTTCCAGTTGTTCATCTGGCCCATGGAGGTCACGGAGATACCGACCTGATCGTTGTGAACCTTGCCCTTGATGGAGGTGTCGTCCAGGGTCAGCACGTCCTGATCCATCAGGCCCTCGTCCCACAGCATGTTCAGCCACTTCAGGTAGTTACGGAACTCGGGCTGAACCTGGCCCAGACCGACCTTGCCGTCCTTGACGAACCAGCTCCAGCCGGCATTGGAGGTGCCGTAAGCGCCGAAGGCGCCGGCCAGACCGTTGAACTGGAAGAGGCTCATGGCGAAGGAGAACTTGGCGCCGTACTTCTCGTTGAAGACGCGGATCACGTTCTCAAACTCGGAAATGGTGGTGGGCACCTCCAGGTTGCACTCATCCAGCCAGTCCTTGCGGACGACCGGGCCCAGGTAGGTGTCGTTCCAGCCGCCGTCCTCACGGAAGAAGCCGAAGGCGTAGTACTTGCCGTCGTCAGTCTTCAGAGCCTTGTCGTAGGCGGGGTTGGTCTGCAGGAAAGCATAGTAGGCGGGAGCGTACTCCTGGATGTAGGGGGTCAGGTCCCAGATGACCTCGTCTTCCAGCAGCAGGTTGGCCTGATCCATGAAGTAGCCCGTCATGATGTTGGGCAGGGTACGGGGATCAGCCATCAGGGTGTTGGTGTACACGGCGGGGGTGGTGCCGGTGGTGGGGAACTTCCACTCGACGTTCACGCCCAGGTTGGCGTTCAGGCCGGTGTGGAAGGGAGACTCGGTCCAGTTCACGAACTTCTCGTGGGGACCCATGTTCTCCTGAACGTACCAGGTGACAGTCTTGTCAGAGTTCAGCGGATAGGTGTCGCCTGCAGACAGCAGTTCCGCGGCAAAGCCGGGGACAGCCGCCAGCACCAGGCAGAGCGCCAGCGCCAGGGAAAGCAGCTTTTTCATAGGGGTAGCCTCCTCGTAATTTATTGCAAACGAAGCGTGGGACTGCCTCGTTTGAAATCCCAGTTATGTTTTGAAAATTACCTGCACTCTGTTGCTTCTTAACAATTTTAATTATAAAGTTTGGTGCCAAATCCACCATTGCAAATCTGCGCAATTCCATTGCGAATATCGCATTCATGGTCTTTCCCATGTTTCCCTAGAAAATTTTTTGATGTATACTGGGGGTGAATCAGGGTAAACGAGGGATGAAAGGAGGCGCTGCCATGCATATCAGCTTTGAGTCGGAGCTGTACAATATTGCGCATAATATCACGCAGATCCGTACCGGCAGCTGCCTTATCCATTCCCATACTACCTATGAGATTCTGTACATGCTGGAGGGCGATACGGTCTTTTCCATCGGCGGAACGGAGTATGAGCTCCAACCGCATACCATGCTGCTTATTCCGCCCAATTCCTTCCACGGCATTCATGTGCTGACCGAAAAACCTTACGACCGGTATACCGTGCATTTCGATCCCGGTATTCTCTCGCATGAGAACCGTGCGCTGCTGCTGAACAAGCTGCCTGCCAAAACGGACAGCTCCTGTTGTCTGCGCGCCATGGGAGAATCCGGCATTCTGGAGATGCTCCGTCAGTTTGACGATCTGGCCGTCAGCCCGGAAACGCTGCATAAGCCGCTGATTCCCATCTTTCTGCAGGCGCTGATTGCCCGCATCCTGATCAAGCTGCCTGTCAGGAACGAAGAGAATGCTCACACGCCTCAGTCGCTGAAGAATGATGTGCTGGATTACGTCAACGAGCATTTTACGGAGCCTGTTACCCTGGATACCCTGTCCGCCCGCTTCTTCGTCTCAAAGAGCCAGCTGAACCAGACATTCAGGCGGATGACCGGCACCACCGTGATCGACTACATCATCCGCAAGCGCGTATCCTATGCGCAGCAGCTGCTGCTCAACGGCGCGTCAGCCCAGCAGGCCGGTTCCGCCGCAGGCTTTGGAGATTACACAAGCTTCTACCGGGCATATAAAAAGCATTTCGGCTGTTCCCCAAACAAGAACAAGCACGAGAACACCCATCATGGTCAGGTGAGCGAGGATCTGGCTGATAAAGCCTTTCTTGCCGACGGCTTTGCCATTACTATGGAAGAGAAGCGATCCAGACAGAACCGCGGCTCCGGCAAAAAGTGATTTGCCCTATCCATTGGAAACTGATCCACAGCATTTTTGTGGATTTGAATATCTTCATATAAGGAACAGGAGGAGTTTCCATGAGCATGTTTTCTCTGGAGGGCAAGATTGCCCTGGTAACCGGCGCTTCCTACGGCATTGGCTTCGCCATCGCCAAGGCGCTGGCAGCAGCCGGCGCTACCATCTGCTTCAACGATCTGAAGCAGGAGTTTGTGGACAAGGGCCTGGCTGCTTATGAGGCCGAGGGCA
>JAFURI010000133.1 GCA_017471885.1 Clostridia bacterium
GCCTATAACCGCAAGCGCGCCGAGGCTGACGAGAAGGCCGCCGACCTGTTGACCCTGCTGGACGCTCTGCCGCCCGGTCAGCGCAAGCAGCTGCTCAAGGACGAGACCTGCGCAAAGATCCTCGAAAAGTACGGCATTACCGACGATTGACAGGAGTGAGGAGACTATTACCCTGAATGAATTCCTTTCCGCAGTGCAGGCAATTGCGGACAGCAAGCCCTCCTACCGGCTGGGCGGCAGCGGCGACGACGGCACCTGCGACTGCATCGGGCTGATCATCGGTGCGGTGGAGCGCAACGGAGTCAAATGTAGCGGCATCCACGGCACCAACTGGTGGGGGCGCAATTACACCACCGGCCTGACCCGCGTAACCTCTGCGGACGCGCTTGCGCTGGGCGATATCGTCTACAAGGCCCACAGCCCCGGCGATTCCGGCTATGCGCTGCCTGACCGCTACAGCGATCACTTCGACGACAAGGACTACTACCATGTGGGCGTGGTCACGCAGGTCAATCCCCTGCGCATTACGCATTGCACCACGCCGAAGGGAATTCGAACAGACACTCGCATGGGCAGCTGGCGCTGGCGCGGCAGGCTGTCCCTGCTGGACGAAACACCCTCCCCCGCCGCACCCGTAACCTTGCGCCGGGGCTCCCGCGGGGACGACGTGGTGATGCTGCAGCAGCTGCTGCGTCAGGCGGGCTATACCCTGAAGCCGGACGGAATCTTCGGCCCTCTCACCCGCTCGGCGCTGATCAGCTATCAGGCTACCCGGGGGCTGGAGGCGGACGGCATTGCGGGCCCGCTGACGTGGGCTCAGCTAATGAAGGAAAAGGAGGCTTGTACAGTATGGAATCCTTCTGGAAATACCTGAACGCGGCACTTGGAACCCTGCTGACGTGGCTCAGTTGGCTGGTGGGCGGCTGGGATGCGGTACTGGGCGTGATGTTCGTGGCCATGGGACTGGATTATATCACCGGCGTGGCCTGCGCCGTCATGGGCCGCTCCCCGAAAACCCCCGGCGGCGGCGTATGCTCCTCGGTAGCCTTTGCCGGACTCACGCGGAAGCTGCTGATGCTGGTCATCGTGGCGCTGGCCGTGCTGGTGGACAGGCTGCTGGGCTCACAGGGCGTGTGCCGCATGGCGGCCATCGGCTTCTATGCAGCCAACGAGGGGCTGAGCATCATCGAAAACTGCAGCGCGATGGGCGTACCCTTCCCTCAGAGCCTGCTGGACGTGCTGGAGAACATCCGCAGCCGCGCAAGCGACGACGATCTGGAGCTGTGACCCCTGCGCATTTCCATTTGACGGACGGAGGCTGATGGTGTAGACTGTTGCTATCCACATGCAAGGAGGGACGATCATGCGCTGGCTGATTCTGGCTGATATCCACGGCAACCTGCCCGCGCTGGAGGCGGTGCTGCTCACGCCGGAGGCCAGGGGCTGCAGCCGGATCGTCTCCCTTGGCGATCAGATCAATTACGGTCCCCAGTCCCGGGAGGTGCTGATGCGCCTTCAGAGCCTTGGAGCGCTGATGCTGATGGGCAACCACGAGGAGCGGATCCTGCGCATCCACGACGGGGATCTGACCGGCTACAACTGGCGGCTTCTGCACTGGACGCACCGCCAGCTGCGCGGCCTTCGGGTGGATTTTCCCATGGACGTACAGGAAGGACGCTTCTTCTTCACCCACGGCATGCCCGGCGATCCCTACCGGCACCTGAAGACCACCGGCGAGCTGCCCCCTTATCTGGACGCGCTGCCGGAGGGCGTAACGCACCTGTTCTCGGGCCACAGCCATACGCCGTGGCATGCCGTCCATCACGAGCGCACTGCGGTGAATCCCGGCTCTGCGGGTTTTGGCAAATCGCAGGGTGGAGCGCGTGCTTCCTTCGCCGTGCTGGATGATTCCACCGGCGAATGCACGCTGCATGCCGCACCCTATGACGTCGCCGCACTGGGACGGGCCTTCCTGCGCTCAGGCGCGGTCGAAGATGCGCCCATGATGTGCCGCATTGTCTACGAGACTGCTCTTACCGGCCGTGAGGACAGCGTCACCAGCCTGATGCACCATATCGCGGCGACGGGCAAGCCGCTGGGCCTGACCCTCGCCGACGAGGCCGCATGGCAATTCGCCGATGCAACCTTCCCGTGGCTCGACCCCATATCCACCCCCGACTTCTGGAAAATGACGGAGGAAAAACTGCTGTGATTCACGATACCATCGCCGCCATCGCCACCTCGCCCGGACAGGGCGGCGTAAGCATTGTGCGCATGAGCGGCCCCGATGCGGAAAGCATCCTGATGCGGCTGTTCCGCCCTGCCGGAAAGAGCATTGTCCGCCTTGAGAGCCACATGCTGACCTACGGTCATGTGACGGCCGGGGACGAATGCGTTGACGAGTGCATGGCGGTGATCATGCGCGCTCCCCGAAGCTACACCCGGGAGGACGTGTGCGAGATCCAGCTTCACGGCGGCAGCTACGCCTGCCAAAGGACGCTGGAAATCTGTCTGGAGCAGGGCGCAAGGCTGGCCCAGCCGGGCGAGTTCACCCGCCGTGCCTTCCTGAACGGGCGCATCGACCTGTCGCAGGCGGAGGCGGTGATGGGTCTCATCGCCGCCCAGGGTGAGCAGGCACACCGCACGGCCATGCAGCAGCTGCAGGGCGGCGCATCGGCGTTCATCCGTCAGGCAGCGGACGAATTGTACGGCATTCAGGCCGGAGCGGCCGCGTGCATTGATTATCCGGAGGAAATCAGCGATGAGGAGGCCGCCGGCGACCTTACGCCCCGTATCCTCCGCCTTGCCCGTACCCTTGAGGAGGCCTGCTGCGAGCGCTCGGCCCGGATCCTGCGCACAGGTCTGAACGCCGCCCTGTGCGGCAGACCTAACGTGGGCAAGAGCAGCCTGCTCAACGCCCTGACCGGGGAGGAGCGGGCGATTGTGACGGAGATTCCCGGCACCACGCGGGATATCGTCAGCGGCGAAATACTGCTGGGCGGCAGCGTCATCCACCTGACGGACACCGCCGGGCTTCGCGACACGGAGGACCGGGTGGAGCGCATCGGCGTGGAGCGGGCCCGCCGCGCGGTGGATCAGGCGGACGCAGTGCTCCTTGTGCTGGACGCAAGCCAGCCCCTGTCCGATGAAGACCGTGAGCTGCTGCCCTGCCTGACCCCGGATCATACCGCGATATTGCTGAACAAGTCTGACCTGCCCCCTGCGCTGACGGAGACGGATGCAGCTGCGCTGCTGCCCGGCGCGCAGGTGATCAGCCTGAGCGCCCATGATCCGCAGTCGCTGGAGCCGGTGAAGGACTTTCTGCGGCGCATGGCCTCGGTCACAGACCGTCTGGCCCTGACCCAGCCCCGGCATCTGGAAGCCGCCCGCCGCGCTGCCGCGCATCTGCGGGACGCAGCCGGGGCCCTCGAAACCGCCACGGTGGATCTGGCTGCGGTTGATCTGCAGTCGGCCCAGCTGGCCATGGCGGAGATCACCGGCGATCAGGTGGAGGAAAGGCTGCTGGACAGGGTCTTCAGCGAATTCTGCGTGGGCAAATAAAGCTGCATACAAAAACGCACGGATGACGCCTGTCATCCGTGCGTTCTTTTTTGTTACCGTTTGTTTTCCATCAGCAGGATCTCCGTGCCTGCCAGCATCACAATACCGATGCCGTGCGCATCGTTGAAGCGCCAGCCCAGCGTGCGGTAATAAGCCCTGGAGAAGGAGAAGCCGGAGCCCTGGCACACGCCGTACAGATCTCCGTCCCGGCTGATGACCGTGTTGCAGAGACCATCCCATGCCCGCTCCGCCGAAAAGGAGGCGCGCCGGGCCAGCTCCTCACTGAACCAGCCGAGCCTTGCACCACGGGCAAAGGCGCAGATGAACATGGCCGTGGCGGAGGCTTCCGGATAGGTTTCCTTCTCGTCCAGGATCTGATGCCACATGCCGTTCTCATCCTGCAGACGCAGATAGCCCTCCGTCAGCGTCAGGAAGAAGTCCATCAGCCGGGCCTGGAGCGGATGCTCTGCATCAAGGCGCATGAGCAGCTCGCTCAGGGAGAAGAGCACCCATCCGTTGCCCCGGCTCCACGGAACGCCGTTGGGCCTGTCATGTCGCATGCAGCGCATGTGGGACATGATTCCCTTGTCCTTCATCAGCAGGAGCTCGCGGTAGCAGAGCAGCTGCCTTGCGCACTCGTCCATGGCCCGGCTGTCGCCGGACATGGCGGCATAGCGGCACAGGAAGGGGACGGACATGTACATGTCATCAGCCCAGATGGTATCGTCCCGGCGGCAGAAAGCTCCTTCCCGGGTGCGGGGCTGCTCGTCCAGCATGTAAGCGCCGATTTCCGAAGCAATGGCCCGCTTGTCGGGATCCGTCCCCTCCGGGTCGCAGGTGAGCATGAGCGAGCCGAAGGAGCCGCAGTCGTCCAGCGCATCCAGCCAGCACAGCTGCTGATTCACCCCGGAGAAGCCCCAGCGCGCCGTTTCCCATTCCGCACGCTGATGAATTCCCGTTACCTGATCCACATGGGCGTGGACGTAGCGCTCCATGGCGCCGTCCTCAAGCAGACGGGACGCCATGAGCATGCCGTAAAGCGTCACACCTAGAGGATACGTCCACCGGCCGAACAGCTCCGCTTCTGCAAAGGGACGAAGGGCAATCCCCTCCAGATCCGTCTGCCAGACGTGACCGCCGTGCAGCTTTTCAAGCCGCATCAGCTGGGCGGGCGTTTCATCCGTATCCGCCTTCAGCACCAGATGACGGCTGCAGCGGCCCTTCACCGACACGGGCGGGGTCAGCTCCACACCGCCATCCACGGACCGGAGGGCCGGGAGTGTGCCGCGCATCAGCAGCTCATGCCGGCCTGCGGAAAGGATTTCGTCCGACGCGGGATTTCCGTCCACCCACAGCGCCGCAGCCCCTCCCTGCCAGCAAACCGATCGAGATTCGGCCAGTTCAAAGGCCGCCCAGCCCCAGTACTCACCGGTATCGTGACGCAGCTCAGTTTCATTTTCCGGCAGCCAGTCCAGCCCGGTGGCGACTTCATCCGCGCCCCACACGCCCTGCATATCGGGCTCCTGCCAGCCGGGAGCAGTATACAGCCAGCCAGCTTCGCCGCCCCGCTGATCAAAGGGAAGCACATAGCAGCAGGGCTCCCACTGAGGCATGGCGTTGGCAAGCACGCAGCCGAAGCCGATAGCCGTGCACTCGCAGCGGATCAGGAAACGGTTGAAGCCCTGCTTCAGGCTCACGGGAAAACGGCAGGGTGTATGCTCCCGCTCCTGCTGGCCCGCCGAGGTAAACACAAGTTCCCCGTTGAGGAAGATCTTCACCGGGCCATGGCACTGCACCGTAAAGTTGGAGTTCTTTGCCGCCGCGCAGTACAATTCCGCCGCTGCAAAGGCGATCTGGCCCGCCCTGCTGTCCGGGAAGCGCTCGCCGAAGTTCATATGATACCCTGCAGCCCGGTCAGCCTGAATCCCCCGCTCATCCCACGTGCGCCACACAAAGGGCTCAGCAGGGTGATTGGCCTGAAAGCGGTCGGCCATCAGACGGATAATCTTCTCCGGATCATCGCCGTACAGATACGCGGCAGTTTTTGATGCATCCATGTAAGCAGCCATCACGCATGCCTCCCCTGTTTTAGTCCACCAGAGCCACTTGCAAAAAATCGTCCCTCTGCATTTTCTTCCATCAGTATAGCACACCTCTTCACCCCTGTCACTCCAAAAAAGAAATCCGGGAGAGCCAAAGAACTCTCCCGGAAACATATCGGATTGTGGCAATACTGTGGCCCTTACTTCTTGCGGCGCAGGAAGGCAGGAACGCCACGCTGATCCGTCTCAAGGGCGGCAGGCTGGGGCGGGGTCTGCACCTGAGGCTGCATGGGAGCAGTCTCCTGCTGGCCGAAGGCAGGCTGATAGGCCTGCTGAGGCTGATTGCCGAACAGCTGGCTGGTGCCGTAGGCGCTGGTGGCCTGAGGCACGGCCTGAGGCGCAGTCTGCTGGGGCTGCTGCTGATAGCCGAAGCCCTGCTGCTGGAAGCCGCCCATGGCAGGCACGCCCATGGAGGGACGCTGCGCAGCCATGAAGCCGGTGTTCTGCTCGTCCTGCTGCAGCTGCTGGGCAGAGAAGCTGGAGGTGAAGCCAGCCTCCTCGTACTCAGAGGCGGCGGGAGTACGGGGCGCGGTGTAGTTGCCGAAGCTGCTGGCCGCAGAGTAGCCGGAGCCGAACAGACGCTCCTTCTCAATTTCGCGGGGCTTGCGGGCAGGCTCCTTGGGCGGGAAGGGAGTCTTCTCAAAGCCGGTGGCAATCACGGTGATGCGCACCTCGTCGCCCATGGTCTCATCGATGCCGGCGCCGTAGATGATGTTCGCATCGGGATCAGCAGCCTGCATGACCAGATTGGCAGCCTCGTTGATATCCACAATGGAGATATCCTCGCCGCCGGTGATGTTGATCAGCACAGCGCGGGCGCCGTCGATATTGGTCTCCAGCAGGGGGCTGGAAATGGCGTTCTTGGCGGCTTCCACCATGCGGTTCTCGCCCTTGGCGGTGCCGATGCCCATATGGGCCATGCCGCCGGACTCCATAACGGTCTTCACGTCGGCGAAGTCCAGGTTGATCAGCGCAGGCACGGCGATCAGATCGCTGATGCCCTGAATGCCCTGACGCAGCACGTCGTCAGCAATGCGGAAGGCCTCCAGCATGGTGGTACCCTTGCTGACCACCTGCAGCAGACGATCGTTGGGGATCACCACCAAGGTGTCCACGCGCTGCTTCAGGTCGGCAATGCCCATTTCGGCATTCTTCATGCGCTGCTTGCCCTCAAAAGCAAAGGGCTTGCTGACCACGGCGATGGTCAGGCAGTTGAGGTCACGGGCGATCTCCGCAACGATGGGAGCCGCGCCAGTACCGGTGCC
>JAFURI010000134.1 GCA_017471885.1 Clostridia bacterium
GCACAGCGCGCTGGCTATGCCAGCCGCGCCTCCACCCAATTTCCAACCCGCCCGAAAGGGATTCTTAAGGGTCGAAGACCCTTAAGCGAGAGTCCAGAGAGCAGAGCTCTCTGGCGGGGTCGAGGGGCAGCGCCCCTCGCGTCCTCCTCTCCAAGAAAGGACTGACACACATGACCATCATCGTAACCGGCGGCGCCGGATTCATCGGCTCCAATTTCATCTTCCATATGCTGAAGAAGTACCCCGACTACCGCATTGTCTGCCTGGATAAGCTGACCTACGCGGGCAATCTCTCCACCCTCAAGGGCGTGATGGACAACCCCAATTTCCGCTTCGTCAAGGCTGATATCTGCGACCGTGAGGCCGTATTCCAGCTCTTCGAGGAAGAGAAGCCCGATATCGTGGTGAACTTCGCCGCAGAGTCCCATGTGGACCGCTCCATCGAGAATCCCGGCGTGTTCCTGCAGACCAACATCATGGGCACCCAGACCCTGATGGACGCCTGCCGCAAGTACGGCATCCAGCGCTATCATCAGGTCTCCACCGACGAGGTCTACGGCGATCTTCCCCTTGACCGCCCCGATCTGTTCTTCACCGAGGAGACCCCCATCCACACCTCCAGCCCCTACTCCTCCTCCAAGGCGGGCGCCGACCTGCTGGTGCTGGCCTATCACCGCACCTTCGGCCTGCCGGTGACCATCAGCCGCTGCTCCAACAACTACGGTCCCTACCATTTCCCGGAGAAGCTGATTCCCCTGATGATCGCCAACGCGCTGGCCGACAAGCCCCTGCCCGTGTACGGCACCGGCGAGAACGTCCGCGACTGGCTGTATGTGGAGGATCACTGCAAGGCCATCGACCTGATTATCCACAAGGGCCGCGTGGGCGAGGTGTACAACATCGGCGGCCACAACGAGATGGCGAATATCGATATCGTGAAGATCATCTGCAAGGAACTGAACAAGCCCGAGAGCCTGATCACCTACGTCACCGACCGCAAGGGTCACGATATGCGCTACGCCATCGATCCCACCAAGATCCATACCGAGCTGGGCTGGCTGCCGGAAACCATGTTCAAGGACGGCATCAAGAAGACCATCCAGTGGTATCTGGACAACAAGGACTGGTGGCAGGAGATCATCTCCGGCGAGTATCAGCAGTATTATCAGAAGATGTACGGAGATCGGTAACGGAGGGATACCATGAAGGTTCTGGTGACAGGCGCAGCAGGCCGGCTGGGCGCAGAGATCGTCCGCTGTCTGCAGGGAACCCCGGCAGAGTGCCTTGGCGTGGATCGGGAGGATTTTGACGTACGCGACGGCGATGCGGTGCATCGGGCCGTGGCGGCCTTTGCGCCGGACGTCATCGTCCACTGCGCCGCCTATACGGATACGCAGCGCGCTGAAACCGAGCCTGAAAAATGTGCAGAGGTCAACGGTCTGGGCACGCTGAACATTGTCCGCGCAGCGCTGAAGAACCGTGCCAAGCTGGTGTATATCTCCGATGCGGCCGTCTTCTCCGGCGAGGGCGCCGAGCCCTGGGAGGCGGAGGATCGGCCCAACGCACGCACTGTGTACGGCATGAGCAAGGGGCAGGGCGAAGAGGTTATCCGCAGCCTGATGAGCCGGTACTTCATCATCCGTACCAGCTGGCTTTACGGCGGCGCTGAGGATGACTTTGTCCAGCAGCTTGCCCGCCGCACTGCGGAAAAGGGCGAGCTGACGGTAGCCGCCGGTGAAACCGCCGCGCCCACATGGGTGGTCCCGCTGGCTCAGCTGGTTTGCGGAATGCTGACCACCGAGCGGTACGGCGTTTATCACGCCGCATGTCAGGGCTGGTGCACCAGAGCCGACGTCGCCCGCATGACCGCGGAAATGGTCCGGGGCCGGGCCGTGATCAAAGCGGATCGCTCCCATCCTGTCAACTCCCGGCTGAGCTGCGTCTCGCTGGAACGGGCAGGGTTTGCGCCCCTTCCTCACTGGGAAGACGCACTGACCCGGTATCTTGCTGAAAATCTGTAACAATATCTGTTCAGGCGGCCCGTCCTCCTTTCGGAGGGCGGGCCGCTTTTCCTGTGGATAACCTTTGCCTCTGCTTCTTTCAAAATGACGGACGCCCTGCAGGCTTCGGAGCACTTTGTCTTCACCGGGCGCAAGCCCTGCCATCCACGACAATTCCGTCGTGCCGAAATATGCGCCTTTTCGCATAAATATACATTTTTCTGCTGTGTGGGCCAGGAAAACGTCCCTTCCCGGCGGAAACGCGCGAATTTTATCCACAGTGGATAACACCTGTGGATAAGCTGTTGACAATGTGGATATCGTTACGTTTTTAAGATAATTGTAACGTTCTTGTTACAATTTCTGTGGATAACCCTGTGGAAATTGTGGATGAACCATTTGGGGATTATCACAGAAGAATGAAGGCTGCTTCATTTTTTCCCGTCGGGTTTATGCAGCCCTTCCAGCGTTCCCAGATTGTCCATCCCCCTGACGCAGCAAGGCTTTGCGCCTGTCCGGACAGAGGATTTTCACCGCCGGAGTGCATGTCATTCATCCGCAGCGCATAGCATCTGCCCATGGAGGTGCATGGTATGGCGTTCAGACGACTGGAGCGCAAGCTGCGCGGACTGGTGGGCGCGCTGCTTGTCATTGGCGCAGGCATGACCGCAGCGGCGTTTTTCATCCCCGGTCAGCAGGCGGATCCGTCCCCGGCCCTGCAGGCGGAATCCACCGCGCCGCCCCTGCCGCTGTCCGGCTGGACCATTCTGGTGGACGCGGGCCACGGCGGCTACGACGGCGGCGCAAGAGCCCGGGACAGCGGTATGTGGGAAAAGCACCTGAACCTTGCCGTGGCGAGGGAAACAGAAAAGACCCTCGCCGCCCGGGGCGCGAGGGTGATCATGACGCGCCGGGAGGACGAGGATCTTTGCGAGGAACCGCGCCCCGCCGCGCTGACGAAGAAGCGGCAGGACATGCTGAACCGGGTTGAGCTTGCCGTGCAGAGCAGCGCGGACATGGTGCTGTCCATCCACATGAACGAGTACCGGGATCGCAGCCAGTCCGGGCCGCAGGTTTTCTACCGCAAGGGCAGCGAGGCGGGCCGTCTGCTGGCCGGAGCCATGCAGGAGGCGCTGATCCACGGCCTTTCCCCGAAGAAGCAGCGCAGCGCGCTGCCGGGGGATTACTTCATCCTTCAGCTGGAGGTTCCCTCGGTATTGATCGAGTGCGGGTTCATCTCCAATCCCGCGGAGGAAAAGCTGCTGCTTTCGCCTGATTATCAGGCTCAGCTGGCTGAAGCCATCGCGGACGGCGCAGAAAGCTACGTTACGCTTCGGCCCCGTTCGACTTCAGTCCCCGGAGGAACTCCTCCGGCAGGGGCGCGGTGAAGGTCATGCGCTCCCCCGTGGAGGGATGGGTAAAGGACAGAGACCAGGCGTGAAGCATCAGCCTGGGCACCTTCGCCCCTCTGGGGCTTCCGTAGATGGGATCGCCGCAGACAGGATGGCCGACGTGCTTCATGTGTACGCGGATCTGATGGGTACGGCCGGTGAGGATATGCACGTCCAGGAGCGTTACGCCCCGGCCCCGGGACAGCACCGACCATTCGGTGATGGCCTCCCGGCCCTCAGGATCCACCGCCATCTTCTTGCGGTCCTTTTTGCTGCGGGCGATGGCCGCCTCGATGCGGCCGCTGTCCTCCCGCAGGTTTCCGTCCACCAGCGCGCGGTAGTGTTTCTCCATCAGCCTGTCCTGCAACTGACGGCTCAGCGCCAGCTGGGCTGCGTCGTTCTTTGCCACCAGCAGCAGGCCGGAGGTATCCTTGTCCAGCCGATGGACGATGCCGGGACGCAGCTCTCCGCCGATGCCGCCCAGGCTGTCCAGATGATGCAGCAGCGCATTGACCAGCGTGCCGTCCTCGTTGCCTGCGGCAGGATGCACCACCATGCCGCAGGGCTTCACCACCACCGCCAGATCCTGATCCTCATACAGGATGGTCAGGGGGATGTCCTCCGCCTGGGGTACTGCTGCCTTCGGGGCAGGCACAGTCAGACGGATCAGCTGACCGGCCCTGGGCTTCATGCCCGCCTTGGTCTCGATCTTTCCGTCCACGGTGACCTGACCGTCCTCCATCAGGGAGGCGATGCGGCTGCGGGTCAGTCCGCTGATCTCTGCCAGCAGCACGTCAAGCCGTCTGCCGTCGCCCGTACATTCAAATACCTGATCATTTGCTTCCATGGTTCTTCTCGCTCCATTCGTCCGGCCGGAACAAAAGGCTTGCCGCCATTATTCCGCAGCCGATGGTGAGGGCCGCGTCCGCCACATTGAAGATGGCGAAGCGGAACAGCAGCACCTCGAACATATCCACCACATATCCGCATGCAAACCGGTCGATCATATTGCCTGCTGCGCCGCCCAGCATCAGCATGGCGGCCACGGAGGCTGCGCCTCCCAGCCGGTAGCGCCGCAGCACAAGGTACCCGATCACAATCACCGCCGCTGAAAGCACCCCCAGCAGCCAGCTTCTGCCGCTGAAAAGGCTGAAGGCCATGCCAGTGTTCTCCGCATAGGTGAAGCCCAGCACTCCGGGAATCAGCGCAAAGGGCGCGTCCAGCCCCCGGGCCAGCTGCTTCACCGCCTGATCCAGCACCAGCACAGCCAGCGCGATCCAGCCGTATCTGCGTATCATCTTTATTCCAGTCTCCTCTGCACAATCTCCACAATCTGGGCCAGAAAATCGCCGATAATCGGCAGATTATGCTGCGCCAGCGCCCGCAGCGCCAGCACCAGTACCGCGCCCAGGATGGTAAAGCCCACCGCCATACCCATCCCGCGGAAGAGCCCCGCCACAAACTGTGTGCGCATCAGCCGACGGGTATCCTGCACATACCGCAGGTATTCCGCCAGCTGCAGTCTCTCCAGCCGCTGCAGATGCTCCTCCATCCTTTTCGCCATGGCGCGCCCGGTTTCCTTCATCCGCTCCCCTCCGTATGGTATCATTCTGCCGGGGAAGCCTGTCCTTCATGCATGCGGCAGGTTTAACTTGTGCCTGCCGGGCAGATGTGGTATAATCGGTGCATCATGTGAGATCCTGGAGGTATCATGAAGCAGCGTACGAAGAAAATTTTCAACTTCCTTTTCATTTTCGGCACGCTGGCCGTGGTGCTGCTGGTGGGAATCAACGGTCAGGAGATGTCCGGCGCGCTGGATGCGCTGCGGTCCATCGGCCCCCGCTGGATCGTCCTGTGCGCGCTGGCCTACGCAGGTTTCCTGCTCTTTGATACGCTGAGCCTGCACTATTTCCTCATCCGTCAGGGGCAGAAGGTCTCTCTCGGCTACTCCCTGTTTGTGACGCTGATGGGCGCGTACTACTCCAACATCACCCCCGGTGCGTCCGGCGGACAGCCCATGCAGGTGTTCTATCTTTCCCACAAAAAGGTGTCCATCGGCGTGGCCTCCTCCGCGCTGACGGTAAAGCTGTTCTGCTTCCAGTTCATGCTGGCTGTGATCGGCACCGTGCTGTGGATCGCCCACGGGCCCTTCATTCATGAGCAGGTGGGCCCGCATATGTGGATCCTGATCGTGGGGTACGTCTATAACTGGTTCGCCGTGCTGCTGGTGGTGCTGATGGCCTTCTTCCGCAAGCCCGTGCAGCTGCTGATCCGCCTGTGCGTGCGTTTGGGCACACTGCTGCGCATCTGCAAGGATCCCGACGCTTCCCTGCGTAAGTGGGGCGAGGTGCAGGAGAGCTTCCACGGCAGCATCTTCCAGCTGGCGAAGAAGCCGCTGGATCTGGCCACGCAGCTGCTTCTGTCCGGGCTGCAGCTGCTGAGCCTGATGACGGTGATATACTTCGTCTACCACGCCTTCGGCATGAGCGGCGAAGACTACTGGCAGCTGACCGCGCTGGGCGTGATGCTCTACACCTCGGCAGCCTACACGCCCCTGCCTGGCGCATCCGGCGCGCAGGAAGGCGTATTCGCGCTTTATTTTGCGCAGGTGTTCCCCGACGGCATCCGCCTGATGGCGCTGCTTTTGTGGCGATTCTTCACCTACTATGTGTCGCTGATTCTGGGCGCGGTGGTTTCGGTGATCTCCGGCTTCCGCACCGGCAATCCGGAAACCCGCTCTTGACAGAGCAGGAAATATCTGGTATACTGCACTCGATTCCATGAAGGAAGCTATCGGGCATGAAGTCCGGCCTTTCTTCATGGACTTTTTTATTATTTTATGGAGCGTGTTGCTTTATGAGACGCATGGATCTCCACCGCATGGTGATCACGGCCGTGCTGCTGGCCGTGGGCATGGTACTTCCCTTCCTGACCGGACAGATCCCTGCCCTTGGGCAGCTGATCAGCCCGCTGCATATTCCCGCGCTGATCTGCGGCCTGACCTGCGGCCCCGTATGGGGCGCTCTGCTGGGCGCGGTGCTGCCCCTTTTGCGCAGCGCTGTCTTCGGCATGCCTCCGCTGATGCCCACCGGACTGGCCATGGCCTTTGAGCTGGCAACCTACGGTCTTGTTTCGGGCCTGCTGTACCCCGTGATGCTCCGTCTCCTCCGGGGCCGGCGTCTGGGCGGCATGCTGGCTGCGCTGATCATCGCCATGGCGGCAGGCCGCATTGTCGGCGGCGCGGCGCAGGCTGTGATTCTGGGCTTCTCGGGCAAGACCTACTCCTTCTCCGCCTTTATCGCCGCCTATTTCACCGGTACGCTGGCGGGAGCCGCCATCCACCTGATTGTGATTCCGGTGATCGTCCTCGCGCTGGAAAAGGCGAAGGTCGTGCCTGCAAAGGCTCAGGCGTAAGCAGCCCCCGGCAAAAAGAAAACCTCCGTATGAATTCATACGGAGGTTTTGTCATACGTATCAGTCAAGAAAAACGATGGAATCCACCACCATCTTCAGCAGCTCCTGAGGATATTCGTTCAGCTCCACGCCGTAAAAGCTCATCATGTGAATGACGTACGCCCGGCTGTTGACGCAGGTCACATACTGGATAACGTCCACTGCCGAGCCGGTTTCCTCCTGCTCGGTATAGTGAACCCAGACGAAGGTTGCTTCCTCCGTCTGATACACGCCGCTGTCCTTCACATTGCTGTAGCTGGCAAGGAACCCTGTCATGAACGCATCCATGTCCAGGTCGTGATCCCGCATGTCCACGCCCACTGCGCCCTCGCCGCTCATCACAGCCATCTGCGTGATACCGTAATCGTCGCAGGCTGCGTAGAAGCTGGCGTTCATGGATATCAGCATGGCGCGCACTGCATCCCCCGACATCTGGAAGGCTTCGCCCAGAGTACAGCTGTCGGCGGTGTCGAGGGTGGCGGTTGCCCAGCCGACCGGCGTTTCCAGCGTCATGCCGACGTCGGTCAGCTCATATCGCTGCATCTGCACCTGTGCCAGCGCGGCGCAGGGCAGCATCAGGAACAATACCAGCAGCAGGGCCGTCAGTTTCTTCATCATCGGTTCTCTCCTTTTCTCTCATGCGGAAAATCATCACCGGCTCCCTGCGCCCGGCCACTGCCGCGCCCATGCCGACCATTCCTTTTTCTGCCATTGATTGTACCACAGCGTCCCGCCATAAAGCAAGCCGCGGCAGTCGATACCACCGCGGCCTGTTTGATTGCATTCCGGATTACACCGCGCCCTGAGCCATCATCGCGTCGGCGACCTTCACGAAGCCCGCAATGTTGGCGCCGGCCACATAATCGCCGGGGGTGGCGTATTCCGCTGCCGCCTCAGCCACCTTGTTGAAGATGCCTACCATGATACCCTTGAGCTTCTCGTCAACCTCCTCGAAGGTCCAGCTCAGGCGCATGGAGTTCTGGCTCATTTCCAGCGCGGAGCAGGCCACGCCGCCCGCATTGGCAGCCTTGCCGGGCGCAAACAGCACGCCGGCCTTCTGGAAGGCCTCGGTGGCCTCGATGGTGGAGGGCATGTTCGCGCCTTCGCCTACGGCCTCCACGCCGTTGGCAATCAGCGCCCTGGCGGATTCCAGATCCAGCTCGTTCTGGGTGGCGCAGGGCAGGGCAATCTGGCAGGGAACGGTCCAGATGCCGCGGCAGCCCTCGGTGTAGACGGCGGAAGGAACGGCGGTCACATATTCTTTGATACGCTTGCGCTCCACTTCCTTCAGCTTCTTCACCACGTCCAGCTTCACGCCGTCCGCATCATAGATGTAGCCGTTGGAGTCGGACATGGCGACCACCTTGCCGCCCATCTCGGTAATCTTTTCAGCGGCATAGATGGCCACGTTGCCGGAGCCGGACACCACCACGGTCTTGCCGGCCACAGCCTTGCCGTTGGCCTCCAGCATGGCCTGAGTCAGGTAGCACAGGCCGTAGCCGGTGGCCTGCTTGCGGCCCAGGCTGCCGCCCCAGGTGAGGCCCTTGCCGGTGAACACGCCCTCGTACAGGCCGGTGATGCGCTTGTACTGGCCGTAGAAGTAACCCACCTCGCGGGCGCCCACGCCGATATCGCCGGCGGGCACGTCCACGTCCGCGCCCACATACTTGTACAGCTCGGTCCTGTAGCTCTGGCAGAAGCGCATTACGTCGTTGTCGCTCTTGCCCTTGGGATCAAAGTCGGAGCCGCCCTGGCCTCCGCCGATGAGC
>JAFURI010000135.1 GCA_017471885.1 Clostridia bacterium
GGGGGCTTCGCCCCTTTTATTCGGGGGCTTCGCCCCTTTTTTCCGCCCGTCTTGATCGACGTTTGAGGGGCACGCCGCGCCCCACCCTGACCGACGCATAAATGGTTGGGTACACAAACCAGAAAAGCCGCAGACTCCGCCGTGACCCCAGCACAAAAGCGCACAGGCTATGCCTGTGCGCTTTTCCAATCATGCTGCAAAACCGCCCGGCGGCTCCGCTGCCGGAAATGGGATTCTTAAGGGTCGAAGACCCTTAAGCGGGAGTCCAGAGGGCAGCGCCCTCTGGCGGAGGTGTCGGGGAAAACGTTCCCCTTACAGCTTCACCGGCACGCCGCCCGCCTTGCGGCTTACCTCGGCAGCAAAAGCCACCAGATGGCTCTCTACCGAGCGGCCGATGGAGGTCATGGTCGTTGTCATGGGACAGTCGCCGCGAAGGAAATCAATATACTCCCGCACCAGCCGCCTGTCGCCGCCGCCGTGGCCGGACAGATCCTCCGCCAGCTTCTTCACGTCGATCACTTCCGTGGGGCTGCCGAAATGCGTGGCCTCAATGGTCATGGCGTTCATGTCCGCCACAATCTCGCCCCGGGTACCCATCACCCGCAGATGACGCGCATTGTTCGCCGTAAAGCCCGACATGGTGAAATCCACCGTCGTGCCGTCCTCCAGTTCCATCAGTACCACCTGATGATCCACCACGTCGTTGTCGCTGTGATAGACGCAGCGGCCGTAGGGGCCGTGCCGTAGGGCATGCATCAGCTTTTCCTCCGTGGGCTCGAAGGCCACCACGTTCTGGGGCCAGGAATCTCCCGTGCGGCGATACCGATTTACATAGTAATTCACTGCATTGAAGGGGCAGTCCTTCACCGTGCAGTCCGTACACCGCGCCGCCGCGCCTGCGGGAGCGTTCTCCGGGCGGAAGTGCCGCAGAGAACCAAGCGAGGACACCTGCACGCACTTCTTGCCCAGCAGCCATAAAAGGATATCCATGTCGTGGCAGCACTTGGCCAGCAGCATGCAGGAGGATTCATCCTCTCTTCTCCAGTTGCCGCGCACAAAGGAGTGCGCATAGTGCCAGTAGCCTACCTGCTCAATGCCCTGCACCGTGATAACCTCGCCGCACAGGCCCTCGTCCAGCAGCTGTCTGATCTTCTGATAGAAGGGCGTGTAGCGAAGCACATGGCACACTGCCACATGACGCTCCCGCTCCTCTGCCAGCGCGGCCAGCTCGCGGCACTCCTCCGCCGTGGGGGAAATGGGCTTCTCCAGCAGGAGATGATAATCCTTGAGCAGCGCAGCCTTCGCATGGGCATAGTGGCAGCTGTCCGGCGTGCAGATCAGCATCAGGTCCGCCAGCTTCGGCCGGGAGAGCATCTCCTCCGCCGAGGCATAGCACTGCTCCTCCGTCAGACCGCACAGCTGCCGTATGCCCGCCAGCTTCGACGGATCCAGATCCGCCGCCGCGACGATCTTCACCTTGTCCTGCATGTCCATAAGCATCCGGGAATAAGTGTGCTGGCCGCGATTGCCGCAGCCCGCCACAGCCACCGTCAGAAGTCTGTTCATTTGTAACGCCTGCCTTCAGCAAAAGAATTACTGTCAGTATAGCACAGGGCGGATGAATCTGCCATAGCCATGCGTTATTATGGTAGAAAAAACATGGAGGATTCCGCCATGAAGCGCCTGATTCCGCTGATTCTGCTGCTCCTGTCCCTGAACCTCCCCGCTCTGGCGGAGGAACTGCCCCAAGGCGCCGCCGCGCTGCTTGAGGCAGCTCACCCGGAGCATACCCTGACGAAGATCGTCTCCGCCTCCGATCCCGTGATCGCCGTGATGAGCCGGGACGACAGCCATGTGCTGTGCGTGGCGGAGCGCAAGGGCGGCGCATGGTCGCTGACGGTGAACAACCCTGCCGCGCTGCGCAGGGGCGATCTGCCCTCCTTTCTGTGGGAGGGCGGCATGTCGCTGTACTGGCAGTACCATGAAGCGCAGGGGGAAGGCTATGTGAATACCGATGCGTATCATGCCACCCTTACCCCTGACGGCTGGAGCGCGGTGGATCTGGTGGTGTACGACGCGCTTAACTCCTCTGAAACCACCGTGGTGAACTACGGCGGAGATATCTGCTTCACCTGTGCGGATTATGATGCGGAGGGTAATCCCGTGGGCACGGAGACGCAGTATCCGCCCTATCCCCAGAAGGCGCTGGCGGATCAGTCATCGCTGGCGGATTTTGATATCAGCCGTCTGCCCCATAGCCGGACGGAGCTGGATCTGCAGCAGCTGGCGGATGCGCTGTGCCCCGGCTACCGGGTGGTGGACGGCGCGGCAGGCATGGCGGCGTCCTTCCTCGCCGACAAGGCGGACGGTACGCGGGTGTTTGTGGGCTGTGCATGGCAGGACGGACGCTGGCGCGTTACCGAAAGCCGACCCCTGCCGCAGGGAACCTCCTGCGATGCGTTCCACTCCGGCGGCGAAAATCTGCTGCTGCACCTGCCTCAGGACGGGGATGGGTACGTCACCGTATCCCTGCAGCAGGACGGCAGCTGGCAGGTGAGCTTCATCGGCCGGGAGGAATGGTTCGGTCTGGGGCCGCGCTGGATTGCCGACGAGGAGAACCGTTATTGCTACGGCAGCTTCCGCATCCCGCTGGACGTAACGCAGATTGACTGGAGCGCGCTGCCGTCCACCCGGGCCGAGGCCTTTGCGCTGATGGACCGAAGCTGCTGGGCGGCGGTGAACAACCCCGATCCTGCCGACAGGCTGCACCTGAGGGAGAAGGCCGACCGTTCCGCCCGGTCGATGGGCAAGTACTACAATGGCACACCCGTCCTTGTGCTGGAGGAAAAGGGCGAATGGGTGAAGGCGGATATCTTCGGCGTTACAGGCTGGATGATGAAGAAGTATCTGGCCTTTGGCGAAGATATGGACAGCGTGGTCTCAGCCAGACCCTTCATGGAGGTGAAGACGGAGCTGACCGGGGGCGCGGCGCTGTACCGTAATACCCGGGGCGAGGCAAAAGGAACCGTCAGCGAAAGCGTGGCGATTCTGGGAATCGTGGGGGAGGAGTACTACCATGTGGCCGGGTACTTCGATCCCGGCGTGCACGGCTATGTGAAGCAGGAGGATCTGTGGCCGGGCAACGGGTAAGAGGGCCTTCTCGAAAGCAAAACGCCGTACGACAATGTGTCGTACGGCGTTTTGCCTTACAGCCGGTATTCCATCTGGATATCAAAGGGCTCGGTGTCGGCAATGGCCCGGTTGATTTCCTCCGCCTCCGTGCAGCCCAGCCTCCGGTATGCCGCCTGACTTTCCCGGGAGGAATGGGCGGATATGTACAGCCTTTCCGCGCCCAGTTTCCGGGCTTCCTCGCAGACAAGAGAGAACAGCGCCCTGCCGATGCCCTGCCGCCGGAACGGCTGCGACACCTGCAGCATCCGGAGCTCCATGTATTGCCCTCTGCTGCCGAAGGTCTTTCCTGACGCCATCGCAAAGCCGATCACCTGCGTACCGGCAAACGCGCCGAAGGCAAAGCCCTGCGCCATTCCCCGGAGAACGCTCTGCGCCGTCAGACGCAGCGCGGCCGCATCCCAGTCCTCGGTGAAGCGACAGGGTACCAGCGTCAGGCGGCCGTCCTGCCGCCGCCAGCATGCTTCAACCTCCTGCCGGCGGACAAATCCGTCCAGCGAGGCAGCATGGAAATTATCGCCGGTCAGAGGGGCGTACTCAATCTTCGTCACAGAACCTCCCATACTCATTCAGTCCTCAGCTCAAAGGGCTCGGATACGCATTCGTACGTTTCGTCGCCGACGTAGGCTTTGACGCTGATGCGGTACGTTCCCGGCTCCGCCATCTGGCCGTTGGCGCGGCGGCCGCTCCAGCAGAAGGTGGAGCCCCGGGGCTGCAGCTGTTCCGGACGTGTCGCGTCACGGGAGGCCAGCCTCCGCACGGTTTTGCCCTCCATGGTCTGGACGGTCACCGTCAGCTGGCAGGGGTACTCGTGGCTGATCATAATCCCCAGCTCCTCACCCTTCAGGGGCGCAAAGGCTCCGGCAGAGGTCACTGTCAAATGCGGATCGCCGCTCTGGGGCGGTACGCAGATCACCCGGCTGGCCGAAAGCGAGGGCACGCCGCGGGTGGTGGTGATCAGCTGCATGAGGATATAGCCGTAGCTGCCTTCCTCGGTCAGGGCAAGGCGCAGGGCGCGCTGCTTCATGCCGGGGGAAAGATAGCCCTGCGCGTCGCCGTAGCTGCCGTAGCGCTCCTCGTTGTCGTAGATGACCTCGCTCCTGTCGAAGTCCCAGCGTCCGTCCTCCTGATACACAATCTGATAGGCTACCTGTGCGGGCCTGACCATATTGAAGGAAAAGGCCGCTTCCGGCTCCTGGGCGGTAAGCACGTCGCTTTCGAAGGATACGTTCTCCATCACGCTGTCGCGGCGGCGGCCGGTATAGGCCTCCGCATCGTAGCGCATGACTGCGAAGTCATCCTCCTCCGGATAGCAGCGCACGGTGGATGCGCCGTGATTGGCCAGCAGATACCGCTTCAGCTCGGTGAGGGTGATCACGCCGTCCCGGTTGTCGTCCGCGCCGTAGCCGCCCCTGACGGACAGCGCGCTCTCCAGCGCTGAGGAGAAATATCCCGCGCCCACGGCCATATCCTCATCCTCGCCTGCCTGCCAGAACCAGCTCTCCTCCGCGCCGCCGGAGGAGCAAAGCACCTTGTAATTCTCTCCGGCAAACACGTTCTCGAAGGGGGGATGCACGCCCTTGCCGATTACCGCGCCGGAATGGCATGCGTCCAGAATCAGCACCTTCACGCCGGGAATGGTATCGAAGATTGCCCGCAGCTGGGCGGCGGTCACGCCCTCCTCGTGGTTGCCGTCGGACAGCAGCAGGGTCATATCCCCCGCCGCCATGCCCTGCTCCCACTCGCCGTGGGTGCTGATGTAGAAGTAGCTCACGTCCTGCTCATCCGCATCGGCAAAGGCGGCGCGGATCAGTCCCTCCAGCTCCGCTACGCTGTTTACGTCGCCCTTGCGGGTGATCAGCGTTTCCAGGTTCATGGAGCCGCCGGAAAGAGCCTCCGCCATGCGGGTAACATTGCCGGCTGAGGCGGGCGCGGTGGATTCGCGGGAGATGAAGTGATCGCAGCCCACCAGCAGCGCGCGGTTGAGCCCCTCCGCCCCGGCGTTCAGGCACAGGAAACACAGCCCCAGCGAAACGATCAGCGCCCGCAGCACCTTGCGCAGCATCAGCCATGCCTCCTTCCCGCCTTTTCCGGCGTCATGATTGTAAAAACATTGTACACCTAAATAGACGATAATCCTACCGGAAATGTTCGCATCTTTTTGAAGATTGTGCAAATAAACAATGAAAAAACCGGAGGATTACTTCCTCCGGCGCAGCGGTTCGTCGTTTTCCGGTTATCTTCTTCTGTTGAGAAGGGGAATCAGCAGGAACACCAGCCACCCGGGGTGCCACCAGCCGCACAGGCAGCCCAGCAGCAGATAGATGATGGTGATCATGATGGGATTGCCCAGCAGCCTTGTATACTCCCGCTGGGAGTCGGGCAGATAGTACAGCGGAATGGTCAGGAAGATGATCCAGCCCGGATGCCACCATCCGAAGGCGAAGCCCATCACCAGATATGCCGCCACCGTGAACAGCGGATAGGGGAAACGCCGCCGCCTCTCCTCCTTTTCCGCCTCCTCCCGGCGGGCCTTGTCCTCAAAATAGCTGCCGTGGGGCAGCGGATCCTCCGCTTCGGACGCTTCTGCGCAGTCCTCCGCTTCGCTTTCCTCCTGCTGCTCCTCCTGAGGGACGGGAGCGGGCTCCTCCGCGGGAGCCTCCTGCGCGCCGTCTTCCTGCACGGGCGCAGCGCCGCCGTGAATCAGCTGATCCAGCGTCACGCCGTAGAGCGCAGCCAGCGCGATCAGGTTATCCGTATCCGGGGAGGCTTCCGCCCTTTCCCACTTGGATACCGCTTGACGGCTCACGCCGATCCGTTCCGCCAGATCCTCCTGCGAATAACCACGTTCCTTGCGCAGCTGTGTCAGCCGCGCAGCGATCTCCAGCGTCATCATTCCATCCTCCTTGCGTTTGTGTGCCCATTGTAGCACCTCAATCGCTCTGAAAGCCAGCAATTCCAAGCGTCGCAACCAATAGTTGCGGGGAAAATCATGCTGATTTCAGTATCTCCTCAATAAAAATCACCACGTCGCGCATGGCGCGGGCGCTGTCCAGCTCGTGGAACAGCTCATGCCTCGCCTCCGGATACAGCCGCGCCTGTACGCGCGTCATCCCTGCGTCCCGGTACGCCTGCGCAATCCGCTCCACGTCCCTGCCCATGCCGCCTACGGGATCCCGGTCGCCGGAGATCAGCAGCAGGGGGAGCTCCTTGGGTACGCCGCGGAAGCTTTCCGGCGCCGCGATCCGACGCATGCCCCGGAACAGATCCCCGAAGCCGCCGGCCGTAAACACGAAGCCGCAGTTCGAGTCCGCCACATATTTGTCCACCTCGGCTGCATCCCGGCTGAGCCAGTCCCAGTCCGTGCGCACGGGACGGAAGTGCCTGTTCATACCGCCGAAGCCTGCTCCGTGCAGGAAATTCGACGGCTTTTTCCTGCCGCCCAGCAGGCTGATCAGCTTCGCCGCCGCCGCGCCTGCCTTCAGCGTACCCTCGGGAAGACTGCCCGTGCCGCAGAGAATCACGCCCGCAAGGCCCTCGCCATGCTCCGCCGCGCAGCACCGCGTCACAAAGCTGCCCATGGAATGCCCCAGCAGGATATACGGCACGACCGGATACTGCTCCTGCGCGATGCCGCGAAGCCGCTGCACGTCGTCGATCAGATGCTGCCAGCCGTCCCTGTCCGCGAAAAAGCCCTTCACCTGCGCGCGGGGGCCGTGACCCAGCTGATCATGCCCCACCACGGCAAAATCCGCCGCAGTCAGCATCCGGGCCAGCTTCTCATACCGGCCGATATGCTCCGCCATGCCGTGCACCAGCTGCACCACCGCCCGGGGCTTGCCCTCCGGCTTCCACCATTTAGCCTCCAGCAGCGGCCCCGCTGTGGAGGAAAACAGGAATTTTTCGCATGCCGCCATTGAATCTGCCTCCTGTTCATATCACACCAGACAGCAACAGTATACTCCTCCCCGTCAGGAATCGTCAACCTTTGCAGCAGGCAAGGCTCTCCGGCATGGCGTTTCTGTCCGCAAATCAACCTGATAAACGTGAACATACTGTAACTTTTATAAATTATTTGTTGCGTTCGGAGCAAAAGCGTGTCATAATGGATGCCGTAGCCTGCGCAAGACGCGGGCAGAGAAAGGATCCTGTCTTATGAAGAAGAATGCCGTCTGGGCAGTGGTTGCGGTGGTTGTGATTGCCGCGCTGGCCCTGCTGCTGATCCCCGGGGCTGCCAATCGGGACGCGGCCGTGACCGTCACCGCTACGCCTGAAGTAACCGCAGCTCCCACCGCCGTAGCCGTGGAGACCGAGGCTTCCGCTGCCGCTGCTGATCCCACCGCACAGCCCGCTGATCAGAGCGCAGCCGCTGTCTCCGCCGACGTGGAGACCCCTGCCGCCTCCAATCTGGGCGAAGGCGTGCTGGCCACCATCAACGGCCGTCCCGTGCTGGAGGAGGACGTGTACCTCATCGCCGAGAACCTGATGTACACCTACAGCCAGTACGGTTATGATTTCTCCGATCCCACCATGCAGCAGCAGCTCTACAGCATGGCCATGGAGTACTGCCTGCAGCTGTCCCTGATGGAGCAGAAGGCCGCCGAGTGGGGCTTCGACAAGATGAACGATGAAGAAGCCGCTCTCATGGAGACCGAAGTGGCCGCCGAGTGGGAGAACATGATCGACACCTACATCCAGTACTATGTGGGCCTGGCCGAGGACGCCACCGAGGATGACAAGGCTGCCGCCCGCGTCACCGCCATTGCCGGTCTGGAGGCCATGGGCTACACCATCGATACCCTGAAGCAGGATTATCAGGACAACCTGATGTTCGAAAAGGTGGAGGCTGAAGTGGTCAAGGGCGCCGTCGTTACCGACGACGAAGTCAAGGCCGCCTTTGACGCCTATGTGGCCTCCGACGAGGCTGCCTATGCGCAGGATATCATGTCTTACGAGTACATGACCCAGTATTACGGCCAGAACTCCTATTACACTCCCGCCGGCTACCGCGGCGTCACCCACATCCTGCTGGAGGTGGATGAGACCCTGCTGAACACCTATCATGAGCTTGCCGCCCGGCTGGAGGAGCAGGAAGCCGCTGCTGAGGAAGCTGCCGCTTCCCCCACCGACGTGGCGACCTCTACCGACGTGGCTTCTGCCACCGATCTGGTGACACAGGCGGACGTGGATGCTGCCTACAACGCCGTGATGGCCTCCGTGCAGCCCACCATTGACGAGATCAACCAGAAGCTGGCTGACGGCGTGAGCTTCGAAGAGCTGATCGCCGAGTACGGCACTGATCCGGGCATGACCATGGAGCCCAACAAGTCCGAGGGTTATCCTGTGCATATGGACTCCATCGTGTGGGATCCGGTGTTTGTCCGCGCCGCCTTCTCCGTGGATAACGTGGGCGAGATTGCTGATCCCGTGCTGGGCAGCTATGGTGTGCACATTGTGAAGTATCACCGTGACGTGCCCGCCGGCCCCGTGGAGATGACCGACGAGACTGCCGCTGCTATCCGTGAGGAGCTGCTGGTTGAAAAGGAATCCGAGCTGTTCAACAATGCCATGAACGAATGGTTCGAATCCGCCGAGATCATCTACGCCGCTGTCGAAGCGGACGACGCTTCCACCGAAGCTGAATAACACTTTGTCCCTCTCTCTGCATTGCAGGGAGAGGGTTTTTATTGTCCGGAAGGCAGGAGGCGCTGCATCCTGCACCTCGGTCGGGGACTCTGTCCCCGACACTCCTGCCAGAGGGCTCTGCCCTCTGGACTCTCGCTTAAGGGTTTTCGACCCTTAAGAATCCCGTTTCCGGCGGCGGAGCCGCCGGGCTGTTTTGCAGCATGATCGGGAAAGCGCACAGGCTATGCCTGTGCGCTTTTGTGCTGGGGTCACGGCGGAGTCTTCGACTCTTTTCTTTACAGTCGCGCCGCGACGCGGAGCTTGCGGCAGGTATCGCGGCAGCGTCGAAAAGGGGCGAAGCCCCCGCCGCGATGCGGAGCCTGCGGCTTTTCTGCTTTGTGTACCCAACCACTTATGCGTCAGTCAAGCCGGGACGCGGCAGGCCCCTTA
>JAFURI010000136.1 GCA_017471885.1 Clostridia bacterium
CCGGTCTTGTTGATGATGCCAGCCAGCTTGCGCAGGGCCTGGCTCATCAGGCGGGCCTGCAGACCCACAAAGCTGTCGCCCATCTCGCCGTCGATTTCGGCCTTGGGTACCAGCGCGGCCACGGAGTCGATGACCACCACGTCCAGCGCGCCGGAGCGCACCAGTGCCTCGGCAATTTCCAAAGCTTGCTCGCCGGTATCAGGCTGGGAGACGTACAGTTCGTCAATATTTACGCCCAGTTTGCGGGCATAGGCGGGATCCAGCGCGTGTTCTGCGTCCACGAAAGCTGCAATGCCGCCGGCCTTCTGGGCCTCGGCGACGATGTGCAGCGCCACGGTGGTCTTACCGGAGGACTCGGGGCCGTAGATTTCCACAATACGGCCGCGGGGGATGCCGCCCACGCCCAGCGCGGCGTCCAGCGTCAGACAGCCGGTGGGGATCACGGCGATATTCTGGGAATCGGCAGCCTCGCCGAGCTTCATCACGGCGCCTTTGCCGTACTGCTTATCAAGATCCGCCAGAGCGTGCTCCAACGCCTTGAGCTTCTCGGCCTGCGCGCCGGAGGCGGGAGTGGCCTTTTCAGCCTTGGCTGCTTTCTTTGCCGCCATGGGGAACACTTCCTTTCAATCATCTGATCAAGGGCAAAGCCCTGTATTGACAACAGATTTATCGTAACATAGCGAACGGGAGTTTGCAAGGGGAACACGCAAATTTCGGCTTAGCCGATAATACGCCCCAGAGTATTTTCATTCTCGTGGGGGAAGAGATGCTCCAGCCACCCGGCGATCCTTGCACGGGACTGGGCAGGCGTGCGTCCGCCGACGACCTCCAGCGCCGCCTCGCCGTGGAGATGTTCCGGTGTAGCGTATACCGCCACGCCCCAACCGTAAGGCTTGCCGGTTTTATCCTGCATGTAGGTGAAGTCGGCGATGGTGACGAAGGTCTGCATCTGAAGACGGGTGATGGCGGTATCGAAGCCTTTGTTGCCGTCCTTCACAAAATCGCAGGCGCGTTTGAGGGCCTTTGTGTGGATCAGCCCGTGCTCCCCGATGCAGTCGTAGAGCAGCTTGTGCTTGCGTGGCGCATGACCGTCCTCATACCAGCCTTCGAAGTCATAGCCGTCCCGGCGATGGTTGCAGAAATCAGCCAGCCAGTCCAGACTGACGTACCCTGCCCGTCCGCCGTAGAACTTGCCGTATACACAGCCGCCCTGACGGATGACGGGGCCCTTCCACTCCCACGGGCCGTCCTGTTCGGAGGAGAACCACAAATCCGGCGGGCAAAGCTCCTCGATGGAGAAGCCGGGGATGTTCCCTGCAAAGAAGGGCAGAAACCCCACCTCCTGCACCAGATCGTTCACAGCCTGCGGAGAGGTCAGCAGAGGAAAACGCATGATATCACCTCATAATAATTATAACAGAACAAGTGTTCTCTGTCAAGGATGGCGCAGTTTGCGTTGTAGGATGCATGGATTTGTGCTATACTGAAAGTACATACCGACAAGGGAGATGATCCAATGAATATGGTGGAAATTATCACCCGTAAGAAGCTGGGCTATGCCCTGACGCAGGCGGAGATTGCATATTTTGCAGAGGGTGCGGCGCAGCACACCGTGCCGGATTATCAGCTGGCGGCCATGCTGATGGCTATTCGCCTGAAGGGCATGAACGCGGAGGAAACCACCGCCCTGACCCTTGCCATGCGGGATTCCGGCGACGTGGCGGATTTGTCCGCCATTCCCGGGATAAAGGTGGACAAGCATTCCACCGGCGGCGTGGGCGATACCACCACGCTGGTGCTGGCTCCGCTGGTGGCGGCCTGCGGCGTGCCTGTGGCCAAGATGAGCGGCAGAGGCCTTGGCCATACCGGCGGCACGCTGGACAAGCTGGAGTCCATCAGCGGACTGACGGTGGAAATCGGCGAGGAGGAGTTTATCCGTCAGGTGCAGGAGACCGGGATTGCGGTCATCGGCCAGACGGGCAGTCTGGCTCCTGCGGACAAGACTCTCTACGCCCTGCGGGACGTGACCTCCACGGTGGACAGTCTGCCGTTGATCGCCTCCTCCATCATGTCCAAGAAGCTGGCCTCCGGCGCAGACGCTATCGTGCTGGACGTAAAGACCGGCTCGGGTGCCATCATGCAGACGTTGGAGGAGTCCATCCAGCTGGGCCAGGCCATGGTGGAGATCGGCGCGCTGGCGGGTAAGCCTGTAACGGCTGTCGTCACCGGCATGGAGCAGCCTCTGGGCACCCATGTGGGCAATGCGCTGGAGGTGAAGGAAGCCATCGACGTGCTTTCCGGCCGCACAAAGGGCGCGCTGCTGGAGGTATCGCTGCTGCTGGGCAGCCATATGCTGGTACTGGCAAACCGGTGCAAAACGCCTGAGGAGGGCCGCGGGCTGCTGACGGAGGCCCTGGAATCCGGCAGGGGTCTTACCAAGCTGAAGGAGATGATTTCGGCGCAGCGCGGCGATCCCGCCTGTGTGGACGACGTATCCCTGCTGCCCCGGAGCGCTGTGGTGCGCGAGGTGAAGGTTGGCCGCAGCGGTTATGTTGCGGAGATGGATACCATGGCGCTGGGCCTTGCGGCGCAGGCTATGGGCGCGGGCCGCATGAAGAAGACCGATCAGCTGGATTATTCCGTGGGCTTTGTGCTGGAGGTTCGCATCGGCGACAGGGTGCAGCCGGAGGATACGCTGTGTGTGCTTCATGCCCGCAATGAAGAGGAGGCAGATCGGGCTGCGGACGCCATCCGCGCCGCCATCGCCTTCTCCGAGGAACCTGTGCAGGCTCCGCCGCTGTGGTACGCCGTCATCACGAAGGACGGCGTGCAGCGGTTTGACTGAGAAGAAAGCGCCTGGCTTATTGACAAAGAAGGAACGGGGCTATGCCTCGTTCTTTCTTTGTTTTATCCGTTGACGGAAAGTGTCCCGAGTGGTACGATGGGAGCTGTTCTTCAATGACAAAAGCGAGGAGAATACCCATGAAGCAAAACTTTCTCCGGGGCCTGAAGCACGGCGTGCCCATCGGCCTTGGCTACCTGTCGGTATCCTTTACCTTTGGCATGAAGGCCGTGGCAGACGGCCTTACGCCTCTGCAGGCGCTGCTGATCTCCATGACCAACCTGACCAGCGCGGGCCAGTTTGCGGGCCTGCCGCTGATCATCGCCCAGTCGTCGCTGATCGAGGCGGCGCTGACCCAGTTCATCATCAACCTGCGGTACGCGCTGATGAGCCTCAGCCTGTCCCAGAAGCTGGACAGGGACATGAATACCCCCCGGCGCATGTTCTTCTCCTTCTCCAATACGGATGAGATCTTCGCCGTGGCTTCCTCCCAGCCGGGCAAGGTGGGCCATGTGTACCTGTATGGATTGATGCTGGCGCCCTATATCGGCTGGGCCATGGGTACGCTGCTGGGCGCGGTGGCGGGTCAGCTGCTGCCGGAGTTTGTCCGCACGGCGCTGGGCATCGCCATCTACGGCATGTTCCTGGCCATCATTCTGCCCCCCGCCCGAAAGGAGCATCCTGTGCGCGTGGTGGTGCTGATTGCCGTGGCGCTGAGCCTGTGCTTCCGCTATATTCCCATGCTTAGCGGCGTATCCAGCGGGTTCGTGATCATTATCTGCGCGGTGGCTGCATCGGCGCTGGGCGCCGTGCTGTTCCCGGTAAAGGAGGGTGACGCATGAGCTGGAGCAATTATCTGCCTTACTTGATCGTCATGGCGGGCGTAACCTACCTGATCCGCATGCTGCCGCTGACGGTGTTCCGCAGGGAAATCAAGAGCGTGTTCGTCAAATCCTTCCTGCATTATGTGCCTTACGCGGTGCTGGGAGCCATGACCTTCCCGGACGTTATGTACTCCACCGGCAGCCTGTGGACCGCGCTGGCGGGTCTGATTGTGGCTGTGGTGATGGCCTGGCGCGGGCGCAGTCTGCTGACGGTGGCCATCGGGGCCTGTCTGGCGGTGGCTGCGGCGCAGGCCGTGATGCTGGTATTGTGATGATGAAGGAAAAGACGAGACTGATTGTGCTGACGGATATCAGCAGCCTGAGGGCGGATCGCGGCGAACCGGACGATACCCAGTCCCTGATCCGGCTGCTGCTGTATGCCAACGAGCTTCAGCTGGAGGGCCTTGTGGCCACCTATTCCGCCCATCTGGAGGGTTGCGATCCTGCGCTGATCCACCGGGTGCTGGATGTGTATGCGCAGGTGCGGCCAAATCTCGTGCTGCATGACGCGGCGTATCCGCCGGCGGAGCAGCTGCACGGCGTGGTCGCAGCCGGCAGTCCCCGCTGCGGCATGGATCAGGTGGGCGAAGGCGGCGATACCGAAGGCTCGGAGCTGATCATCCGCACGGTGGATCGGAAGGATCCGCGTCCGGTGTGGATTACGGTCTGGGGCGCGCCGACGGATCTGGCGCAGGCGCTGTGGAAGGTGGAGCACACCCGAAGCAAGGCAGAAGCGGCGGCCTTCCGGGCGAAAATCAGGGTGCATGCCATTCACGACCAGTACGACGGCTCCGGCCCGTGGATCCGCAAAACCTTTCCGGACGTGTTCTACCTGACCTCCTACAAGGTGTTCCGGGGCATGTACCGGGCGGGGGACGAAAGCCTCAGCTCCCCGGAATGGGTGCGCGCGCATGTGACGGAAGGCCATGGCCCGTTGGGAGCCATTTATCCGGTGTACGACGGTGGAGACAATATCGGCCCTGTCAAGGGAATGAAGGAGGGTGACTCGCCTTCCTTCCTGTACTTGATCCCCAACGGCCTGAATGATCCGGAGAAGCCGGAGCAAGGCAGCTGGGGCGGAAGATTCCGGCAGACTGGTGCGCGGCAGTATTCGGATGGGGTGGAGTCTATTCCTGGAGAAACCAGCGAGCGGGCTTCGGCTGCGCGCTGGCGGCAGGCGTATCAGGCTGATTTTGCCGCCCGCATGGACTGGTGCGTGCTCCCGTATGCCGAGGGCTGTCATTCGCCGCGGGTGCAGCTGGAAACGGCGCGGATGATCACGGCCCGTCCCGGCGACACGGTGGAGCTGCGCGTCCGGGCAGAGGATCCCGACGGCAGCGAACTAACGTGCAGCTGGTCGCAGGAGAGCGGCGTTCCGGCAGACGTGGAGGGACGCGGCACATGGGCGCGGGTGATCATTCCGGAGAAAGCGTCGGGGAGGATGGACGTCCTGTTTACGGCGCGCAAGCAGAGCGATCATCCGCTGGAACGGTATGCACGGACGGAAATCCATATCAAATGAAAAGGACGGAAGCACCGTCCTTTTTTGCACCCATTTTTCCCTGCGTCATACGCTGAAAGTGCGGATTATTCCGCAAAACCCAAAGCAAGAGAGGAAGTATGACGATGGGTTCAAAGTGCTGGAATTCCTCCTGCGGCTGCGGCGGTCAGTGCGCGGGATGTAATCATTGCGGCTGCGGCTGCACGGCAGGCGACAGCGAGCTGACCTGCTGCGACACCTGCGGACTGAATGTGGATAAGCTGGAGATCTCCGCCACCACCGGCGGAAACGGCTGCGGCTGTACTGCCGCGGACAGGGACGAGGACTGCTGCAGCACCTGCGGGCTGACCATCAATCCGGACGGCAGCTGCATTGTGCAGAATCGTCAGCAACCCCGGGGCAATCTGCGCAGCATGTGCTGCAGGAGCTGCCGTAAGCGCGGCTGCGCCGCCGTCAGGGACTGCGATGAGTGTGACGATTGCGGCAGCGCCAATAACCGCCGGGGCAGCAGGGGCTGTGATGAATGCGACAATTGCGGCAGCGCCAACAACCGCCGGGACGTCAGGGACTGTGATGAGTCCGACAATTGCGGCAGCGCCAACAACCGCCGGGGCGGCAGGGGCTGTGATGAATGCGACAATTGCGGCAGCGCCAACAACCGCCGGGGCGGTAAGGATTGCGATGAGTGCAGCGAGTGTGGCAGCAAGGCGTATCACAGCGCCATGGTGTTCCATGAGGAGCAGCCCCTGACCCGTACGCTTGCGCCTGAGGCGGCGCTGCGCCAGGGCAGCCTGTTTCCCGAGCTGGTGAAGCCCATGAAGGGCTACGGCAGCTGCCGCACGGA
>JAFURI010000137.1 GCA_017471885.1 Clostridia bacterium
AGGCCTTCCAGCAGAAGAACGGTCTCACCGCTGACGGCCTGGCGGGCACCAACACCTACCGCGTGCTGTATTCCGATAGCGCCGTGCCTGCGGTGGTCACCGCCACGCCTTCCCCCTCGCCCACGCCCGATCCCAGCAGCTTTACCACGCTGCGCAAGGGTTCTACTGGCAAGGCTGTGCAGCAGCTTCAAAACGCCCTGGTCGATCTGGGCTACACCGTGAACACCAACGGTACCTATACCAGCGAAACGGCAACGGCGGTGAAGGCCTTCCAGAAGGCCAACGGTCTGTCTGTGGACGGCCTGGCTGGCTCCGCAACCTATGCCAAGCTCTATTCCGGCAGTGCGGTGAGTGCGGGCGGCAGCTCTTCGTCTTCTTCCGGTTCTTCCTCTAATTCTTCCTCCAGCTCTTCCTCCGGCAGCAGCTGGGTGATTCCCAAGCGTACGCTGCGCCGCAATTATACCGGCGATGACGTGCTCTCCGTGCAGAAGCGCCTGAAGGAGCTGGGGTATTATACCGGCATTCTGGATGGCCACTACGGCAGCGGCACCATTGCTGCGGTGAAGGCGTTCCAGGAGAAGCACGGCCTGGAGGCTGACGGTCTGGCGGGTACGCAGACCTTTACCATTCTTTTCAGCAACAATGCCCAGAGCGCGGGTTCGTCCTCCGGATCTTCCGGCGGATCGTCCTCCGGATCTTCCGGCGGATCGTCCTCCGACAGCAACGAGCCTGCGGCCAATCAGCCCACGGCGACGGCGCCCTCCGGCGGCTGGACCAAGCTCAAACGCAACGATACGGGCTCTTCCGTCAAGCAGCTGCAGGAAGCGCTGGCCATGTTGGGGTATCCCGTGGGCGTGTCCTCCGAAGACCCTGTGACCTATGACTGGGCTACGGTATGGGCGGTGGAGTGCTTCCAGCGTCGCAACGGCCTGAGCGACGACGGTGTGGCCGGCAGCGCGACCCTGTCCAAACTTTACGGCGGCAAGGCGGTTGGTGCGGATACGACGCTGTCGTCCAACATTGCCAGAGGCAAGGCGCCCGGCGGTGCCGATCTGGAACTGCTGCACTGGTTTGACAATATCAAGAGCTACCTCAAGAACAACCGCACCTTTACGGTGTATGATCCTGCTACCGGCCTTACCTGGAAGATGCGCCTGTACTCCGCCGGCAATCATGCGGACTCCGAGCCTCTGACCAAGGAAGATGCAGATACCATGTATAAGGCCTGGGGCAATCAGTGGACCTGGAACGAAAAACCCGTGTATGTCCAGCTGGCCAACGGCACCTGGTGCATTGCGTCCATGCCCAACATGCCCCATCTGTCCGGCAGCATCAGCGACAACGGCTTTGAGGGCCACACCTGCGTACACTTCCCCCGTACCATGACGGAGGTACAGAAGAACGATCCCAAGAACGCCGGCCGTCATAACCGTGATATCCGCCTGAAGTGGCGCGAGCTCAACGGCGAGGATATTCCGTGGTAAGAAACACAAGCAATAAGATGACCTTGCAGAGCCTTTGGCTCTGCAAGGTTTTTACATTTGTAAAGGAAGATGATTCCACATTCCCTTCGTTGTATGATCGGAGGTGATTGAAATGAAACGGATCATCATCATGGTTTTGCTGCTGACGATGGGGCTTTCCTGTGCCCATGCGGATAGCTGGGAGGCGGATACCGCGTCCAATATCCTGTACAAGGTGGAGAGCTTTGAAACAGAGCTGCCCCAGGAGCTGCGCGAAGCCATGGACGAAACACCCTTTGCCAAGGATCCCGTACTGTGCGGTGCAACGCTGGGATATTACGGAAAAAAGCAGGAGAAAATGCTGGAGCAAATTGGCCTGATTGCCGTGGAGCATGAGGGCGGCAAACTGCTGCTGAGCGCATGGAAGCAGGATGATACATGGGTGATCCTGCCGGAATCGGAAACGCTGCTGCGCAAAACGGGGACGTTTACCATCACGGCCCAACCGGCGAAGTATGCAAACGGCCCGATGATCAATACAGCCCGGGGCGGCGGCATGATGCTGGCGGTGGATTACGGTACGGATGCATTTCTGCTCAGCCCGGTCATGGGCGTGGAGCGATACGAAAACCTGGTGCGCTGCAACTGGTTTGAGGTGTACGCCTATCAGAAGCTGGACGAAAAGGGCGACGGGCTGACCATCACCTGCGCGGGTGAGGGTGCGCCATGGGTGGTGCAGCAACATCAGGGCAGCAGTGTGACGGAAGCGGGCGAGTACCAGGTTTGCTGGCCGGTGCGGGCAGAGTACGTGGAGGGCGATGCTTTCCCCACGGATGAAGCGCAGCTCAAGGCCTGGGCGGAGGCGCATCCCATGGACATGGATAGCTGGTGGGTATTTGCCGCGAACCTGCGCATGTTCCCCACAACGGATTCCAGATCCTACGGCAAGAACATCATTGCTCCGCTGGAACCGGTTTTTGTATCTGCCGGCTGGACCATGGTGAAGCTGGGCGATACCTTCGGGTGGATCTCCAATACGTATGTGGCGCATGAAAACCAGGATTATCCGCGAAACCACATGATGTGCCAGGTAGCGCCGCCGCCGGTGGCACGGGCGGAAAAGGAAACCGCGCTGTGCGTCATGGCGGGCGGAGAAGAAAAACAGACCCTTGCGAAGGGCAGCGTTATGCAGATTCTTGCAGCAGGGGATGGGTGGTATCACGTGCAGATTCCCAAAGGCGAAATGACCTGGCAGCTGGATGTGCCGGCTGTTTACGGCTATGTGCGTGCTGAGGATGTGACTGCCTGGACGTCACCCCTGCGGCTGAAATATGAGTGGCAATAAAAGTTTGAGAAAAAGCCGCGGGTGTCATGGAAAACCCCTTGACATCCACGACTTTTTCGTGTATCATAGTCCAGGTGTCAAACAAAACCCCTTGACAGTGGAGGAAATGGCAGTCATGGCGTCCGAGGAAATCGAAAAGAAGGTCGAACTGGCCTGGCTGATGGCTTTCTACGGCGGTATGCTGACGGAAAAACAGCGCGAAGTGCTGACGCTCCACTGCGAAGAGGATATGTCCCTGGGCGAGATTGCCCGGGAGGCAGGCATCAGCCGACAGGGCGTGCATGATCTGCTGACCCGCGCCGCCCGCCGCATGTTTGAGATGGAAGAAAAGCTGGGGGTGGCTCAGCGGTTCCAGCGCATGGAGGATGGTTTGGCCCAGTGCCGCCGGGCTCTGCGCGACAAGCGGTATGCGGACGCTGAAAAGACGCTGGATGATCTCATTCAGCTGGATCAGGAGGAAAGCAATGGCCTTTGAAGGCTTGAGTGAAAAACTGCAAGGCGCACTGCGCAAAATGACCGGCAAAGGCAAGCTGACCGAGCAGACTGTCAAAGAGGGCATGCGAGAGGTTCGCATGGCGCTGCTGGAAGCTGACGTTAACTATGCCGTAGCCAAGGACTTTATCAAGAAGGTCACGGAAAAGTGCGTAGGTCAGGAAGTGCTTGCGTCCCTGACGCCCGGCCAGCAGGTTATCAAGATTGTCAACGAGGAAATGACTCAGCTCATGGGCGGCAGCAACGCCCGGCTGACCTGGTCTTCTTCGCCCTTGACGGTATACATGCTCTGCGGTCTGCAGGGCGCCGGTAAAACCACCATGGCCGCCAAGCTGGCGGGTTACCTGACCAAGCAGGGCAAGAAGCCCATGCTGGCCGCCTGCGACATCTACCGTCCCGCTGCTATCAAGCAGCTGCAGGTGGTGGGCGAGCAGGTGAAGGTGCCCGTCTTTGAAAAGGGTACGCAGGATCCGGTCAAGACCGCCAAGGAAGCTGTGGAGTATGCCCGCTACTATCAGCGCGACGTGCTGATCATCGATACCGCCGGCCGACTGCATATCGATACCGAGCTGATGGACGAGCTGGAGCGCATCAAGGAAACGGTCAAGCCTCAGGAAATCCTGCTGGTGGTGGACGCCATGACCGGTCAGGACGCGGTGAACGTGGCCAAGGCTTTCAACGAGAAGCTGTCCGTGGACGGCGTGATCCTCACTAAGCTGGACGGCGATACCCGCGGCGGCGCGGCCCTGTCCGTGCGCGCGGTGACGGGCAAGCCCATCAAGTTCAGCGGTATCGGCGAGAAGCTCTCCGACATCGAGCCCTTCCACCCCGACCGCATGGCCAGCCGTATTCTGGGCATGGGCGACGTGCTCACCCTGATCGACAAGGCCAGCGAGGCCTTCGACGAGCATGACGCCGACAAGCTTGCCCGCAAGCTCAAGAACAACGGCGAACTGACCCTGGAGGACTTCCTGGATCAGATGCAGTCCATGAAGAAGATCGGCCTCAAGTCCATGATCGAGATGCTGCCCGGCATGTCCGGCAAGGACGTGGACGTGGACGAGAACGCCATGAAGAAGCCCGAAGCCATCATCCGCTCCATGACGCCCCGGGAGCGCCGCAATCCCGGCATCCTGAACGCATCCCGCCGCAAGCGCATCGCCGCCGGCTCCGGTACCACCGTGCAGGACGTCAACCAGCTCATCCGCCAGTTTGAGCAGGCCAAGAACATGATGAAGCAGATGACCAGCCAGATGAAGGGCGGCAAGGGCGCCCGACTCCGCCGGATGTTCGGCAAAATGGGCTGATAAGCCCTTCCTACACAAGCGTGCTGTCATATAACACACATTATATGATCACACATAGATTCAACATGATTTTGAGGAGGAAATTACAATGTCTGTCAAGATTCGTCTGAAGCGTATGGGTATGAAGAAGAAGCCTTTCTACCGTGTTGTCGTCGCTGATTCCGCCAGCCCCCGTGATGGCCGTTTCATCGAGGAGATCGGCTACTACAACCCCATGACCGCCCCCGCTGAGATCAAGCTGGACGGCGAGCGTGCCAAGTACTGGATGCAGTGCGGCGCCCAGCCCACCGACACCGTCCGTACCCTGCTGAAGAAGACCGGCGTCATCGAGAAGTAATTCCGGGAGACGGTATAGCGGACGTGCGCCGGGGCAGACCCGGTGTGCAGAAAGGAAGTCTCCATGCAAGAATTGCTCACTTTTGTGGCGCAGTCCCTGGTGGATCATCCTGATCAGGTGACCGTCACTGTGACCGAGGGCCCGGAGGCCGTGATCCTCGAGCTGAATGTGGCTGAAGAGGACATGGGTAAGGTCATCGGCAAGCAGGGCCGCATCGCCAAGGCGATCCGCGCCGTGATCAAGGCTGCTACCGCCAAGAACAGCAAGCCCGTGTTTGTGGAAATCCAGTAAGTTACCTCTGCGGGAACAGCCTTTGTTCCCGCAGTTTTTTCATCCGGAAGGAGCAGTACCATGACCCAGTATATGATGATCGGCGAGGTGCTCAAGCCCCAGGGCATCCGGGGCGAGGCGAAAATCAAGCCCTATGCCGCCAACCATGACGATTTCTTCCGCTGGAAGACGCTGTATCTCCAGCAGGGGGAGACGTATCAGCCCATCAGGAGCAAGTGCGTGCGCGTGCACGACGGCTTTGTGTACCTGATGCTGGAGGGCTGCCAGAATCCTGACGACGTGGAGAAGCTGCGCGGAAAGCAGCTGTTTATCGACCGCGCCCACGCCAATCAGCTGGAGGAGGACGAGGTGTACATCACCGATCTCATCGGCTGCGAGGCAGTGGACGAGAACGGCAACGTCATCGGTGTACTCAAGGACGTGCTGCAGCACGGCGTGGTGGACGTTTACGTCTTCAAGTGCAGGCGCGGCGGCATGATGGCTCCCGCCCTGAAGGCCGTGTTCCCTGAGGTGGACGTGGCGAACAGGCGGATCACTGTGGATTCCGCCCGGCTGGAAGAAGTGGCCGTGTATGACGTGTAAGGAGGCTGCGGGCCTGTGAAGATCACCATTCTGACCATCTTTCCGGAGATGTTCCAGAGCGTGCTGAACTCCAGTATCCTGGGCCGCGCCCGGGAGCAGGGGCTGATTGACGTGCGCTGTGTGGACATACGCCCCTTCTCCGACCGCAAGCACAAGAATACCGATGATTATCCCTTCGGCGGCGGCGCAGGCATGGTGATGCTGGCCCAGCCCATCATGGACGCTATGGCTTCCGTGACCGGGGAGGGCTTCAGGGGCCGCCGGATTTTCATGGGCCCCCGGGGAAGCACTCTCACCACCGCCAGGGCCCGCGAGCTGGCGCAGGAGGAGGAGCTGGTGCTGCTGTGCGGTCACTACGAAGGCGTGGATCAGCGCGTGCTGGACAGCTGCATTGACGAGGAGATCAGCATCGGCGATTATATTCTCACCGGCGGCGAGCTGGCGGCCATGGTGCTTACGGACTGCGTGGCGCGCTTTATTCCGGGCGTTCTGGGCAGCGCGGAAAGCCCGGAGGAGGAGTCCTTCTCCGACGGACTGCTGGAGTATCCCCAGTATACCCGTCCCCGCGAGCTGAACGGCATGGCGGTGCCGGAGGTGCTGCTGTCCGGCGATCACGCGAAGATCAGGGCATGGCGGCGGGTGGAATCCCTGCGGGCCACCAAGCGCTTCCGTCCGGATCTGCTGGAGAAGGCGCAGCTTACCGACAAGGAAAAGCGACTTCTGGAGGAAATGTGATATGTTTCTGCGCAAGCTGACGGTGATGGTGGTTCCCATCCTGCTTTGCGGGGTGCTGTGTATCCTCTTTCCGCTGCTGAACGGACTGGGCTTCTGGAGCAACGTGATCAAGGGTGCGGCTCTGGGCGTCGCGCTGGCGCTGCTGCTGCCCCTGAGCGGGGCAAGCCGCCGCAAGGAGCCCTTTGCAGGACTGCTCTGGATCCCTGCCGTGCTGCTGATCCTGACGGTGGGCTACCAGTACCTGCACAGCATGGGCATGATCAACCTGCCTGTGCTGAATATGCTCGCTACCACCAACGGTCAGGTGGTGCTGACGGAGTGCGTGTTCGCAGGCTATATGATTACCCAGAGTCTCCGCACCCGTTCGTAACAGATGTAACAAATTGACGGATATAGAAAAAACCTCCCTGCTTCACCCGTTGTATGGGCAAAGCAGGGAGGTTTTGTCAATGAAGAAAATGCTGATGCTGATCATCGCGCTGATGCTCCCCTTGACCGTGCTGGCGGAGGGACCGCTGCCGGAGGAGCTGCTCATTCCCGGACAGGAGGCAGTCACCATGGCGGATGCGGCAGGGATCGCCTTCGGCCTGCCGGATGCGCCGCAGGGGGAGCATACGACCCGCCTGCAGCTGGTGAGGCTGACCGACAACACCCATGCGTGGGTAGCCACCACATTCGGCGAGGATGCATGGCACACCGTGACGCTCTCTGCGGAGGACGGCGAAACGCTGTGGCAGGAGACGTCGTCCGGCGGCGTGTTCCGCGATACGCTGGCGGCGTGGGAGCAGGCTCGGGGCGACGCAAAGGACTGGAGCGGCGAAACCTTCCGCCTCTATGACAGGCTCTATGCCCCTGCGGCGGATACGCCCGCTGCGGAAGCCGGGATCGATCAGGCGGAGGCAGAGCGCATCGCCATGGCTGCGGCCGGGGTGGAGGACGAAAGCCTGTATCAGCGGATCAGCGTCTTCACAGGTGATCTGTGGCAGGTGTTCCTCGTGCAGGAGGGCCAGACCATGTGGCAGGTGGATGTGGACGCGGCAGGCGGTCAGGTGCGGCTGATGAAGCCCTCCGGCGCAGGCAACGGTTGACCTTACAGGCCGCTGGTGTTGTACACGCCGCAGGCCTCAAGGAAGGGCGCTTCGTTACAATACAGGATGAAGAAAACATCGCCTATATGAAAGGCAGCGATGTAGGTGCCGTCCGCCAGTTCCCAGTTGGCTGCGGCGGAAACCTCGGAATCGCCAACGGGAGAAATCAGATTTAGCAGCGTAAGAAGCCGTTCCTTGGAAACGGCGGCAGGTTCACCGTATTTGGAGGAGAGGGCGTTGACGAGATAGGCTGTGTCCTCCGGCAGAAGCACGGAGAGATGATAGGCTGCGCCTTCCACCGGAAGCTCGCTGAAACTGTAGATTGCACCGTAAAGGACGTCGTCCTTCAGCAGATAGAAGAGTTGTCCTGAATAGTTGCTGACAGATGCGGGTTCCCAAATCAATGATTCACCGCCAGCACCATCGCTTCCCGTACTTTCAGGCTCCTGCCCTTCGGCCGCAATGATATCTGCAGCGTTGCTCTGCCATGTAATGCCGTTGCGGAACACAAAGGAATCCGCGTACTGGGGCTGCGTGGTTTCAGCCGCGGCGGCGGAGAAACAGAGCAGCAGCGCACAGAGGATGGCAAGCAGTCGGATCGCCTTCATGATTGATCACTCCTTTGCGGGCATTATACCAGACAAATTGACTTCGGACAAGGAAAAAGCTCCTGATTCTTCGGAATCAGAAGCTTTCAGATCATCAAAAAAAGCCCGCAACCGCAAAGGCTCCTGCTTTTTAGCAGGAGCCTTTGCTTGCTGTGTTGACTGCGGCTGCAAATTCGGTCATTTACGTCTGTGTAAACTCCCTCATTTGCAGCCTTGTCGCCTTGCCTTGCAGACTTTTTTGAAGCTCTGCAAATTATCGACTTTGTCGATAATTTGAAAGCTCCTGACTCTTTGGAATCAGGAGCTTTGCCGTTACAGGCTCTTGAGCATCTCCACCATCTCGGCGAAGGTGCCTTTCTTGCCCTGCCAGGGGTGGTCGGGGCAGGGGATCATGCAGTCGGTGACCAGATAGCACTCGATGCCCAGCGAGGAAGCGCAGAGCATGTCCTCGCGCTCGTCGTTGCCGATCATCAGGCAGTTCTTTGGTTCCACGCCGATGCGCCGGCACACGTCCTCAAAGTAGGCCGGATTGGGCTTGCAGTGCCGGTCGGAGGAGTAGCAGGTGACCAGATCAAAATCCTCTTCCTTCAGGCCCAGCCAGCTCATACGGGTCTTCTGCCCCTGCATGGGGAAGAGGGGATTGGTGGCCAGCACCACCTTGTCCGCCTTTTCGCGGGCGACGCGCACCGCCTCCGCTGCCAGCGGATTCTCCATGGTGGCGGCGCGGGCCTTGTGGAATCCCTCGTCGTAGAAGGAGTCGCACACGGGCTCCACCAGCGTGCGCTCCACGCCGGTTTGGGCGGTGAACACGTCCCAGAAAACGTCTGCGTTCAGCTTTTCGCCGGTGTTCTTCATCATGGCCCCGGTGCCGGCCCAGATGGCGGCGGCAAACTTATCCGCAGGCACGCCCATGGGAATCACCACCGCGCCCAGCTCATGGAAATAAACATGCATGAACTTCTCCATGTCCATGGGCAGGAGCGTTCCGTCCAGATCGAAAAGAATAGCCTTCACTTGTTATGCCTCCGTGTTGATGTGGGGTGTGACGCTCAGACCCACGCCCAGCGCGCCAAGGCCGGTGTGGCAGCTCACGCCCAGCGACAGCGGCGCATGCAGCACCGGCATACCGGGGAAGGCGGCTTCGATCTCCCGGAGCCACTTGTCCGTGTCCTCCGGGGTGGCGGCGGTGGCAGCCAGCAGCCGCACGTCGCCGCGGGCATGAGCCTCGCGGAAGCGGATGGTCAGATCCGAGCGGATGGATTCCAGCATGGCGGCCTTGGCCTTGATGAAGCCGCGGCAGTTCTTGTAGCTTTCCAGCTTGCCCGTGGACAGCTTCAGGATGGGCTTGATGTTCAGCAGCGTGCCCACGGTGGCGGCGGTGGGGCTGAGCCGTCCGCCGCGCTTCAGATATTCCAGCGTCTGCACGCCCAGATAAATCACCATCTCGCTCTTGTGAGCCTCCAGCGCGGCATGGATTTCCTCCGCGCCGTGGCCCTGCTCCATCAGGGTGATAGCGTCCAGAATGGCCTGATACTGGGGCGTGGCGATGCGGCCGTTGTCCACTACGAAGATTCTGCCCGCATAAGGCTCCTCCTGTGCCAGCATCTGCGCCGTCTGGCAGGAGCCGGACAGGCCGCTGGACAGGGGGAAGTAAAGCGCCTGCTCATAATTCTCCAGCGCCTCGTCCCAGAAGGCCAGCAGATCGCCGGGGGCGGGCTGGGAGGTGCTGATTTCCGCACCCTCGCTCTGCCGCTGGAAGAAATGCTCCCGGGAGAGCGTCACGTTCTCCAGAAAGGTCTCGCCGTCAATGGTAAAGGGCATAGGCAATACCCGTACGCCCAGTTTTTCCGCAGCGGCAGGATCTATGCTGCTGTGACTGTCGGTCAGGATGCCAAGACGCTTTTTCATGGTGAATCTCCTTGATTGAAGTCCAGAATAATACACCATAATTTTACCATTTCGGGGAGGGTGATTCAAGACTTTCGCCGTTGAAGTTCGGTTGAACCTTTGTTCGCCTCGGGAGGGGAACAACTGTTTCAAACAAAACTTTCGTCCTGGCCGAAGAGCGGCACGTATTCCGCCGAGGCGGAGGTGCGCTCCTGCAGGAATCCGGGCAGATCCAGACTGATCATGTGATCCCGGACGCGTTTGTATTCCCGGGCGGTGATGGGCCGGTTAAGGCCCTTGATATCCACGTTGTTGCAGGGGACGTACTGGCGCATCAGGCTGACGGGCACGCCCTGGGGCAGCGCGTCGTGCACCCAGTCCAGCAGGGCGATGGATTCGCCGGTGAGGCCGGGAAGGATCAGGTGGCGGATCATGGTGCCGCGGGTCATGATCCCCTCGTCGCTGTACACAGGCAGGCCGGTCTGACGCACCATCTCGGTGATGGCGGCGCTGGCGGTATCAAAATAATCGCCGGCCCGGGCGCACAACCGGCCCATGGCCTCGCTGCGGTGCTTCAGGTCGGGGAGATACACGTCAATCACGCCGTCCAGCAGGCGCAGGGTCTCCACCGTCTCGTAGCCGGAGGTGTTCCATACCAGCGGAAGGGGCGGACGGTAAAGCTCCAGCGTTTCCAGAATCCTGTGCACATAGGGCGTGGCGGTGATGAAGCTGATGGTGTGCACGCCCATGTCCGTCAGGCGGCGCAGGCTGTCCGCCAGCTGCGCCGGGGTAAATGTACGTCCCATGTTGCGGTGGCTGATATCGCCGTTCTGGCAATAGGCGCAGCGCAGCGTGCAGCCGCTGAAGAACACCGCGCCCGTGCCCCGCGTGCCGCTGATGGGCGGCTCCTCCCACAGATGGGGCGCGATGCGGGCGATGAGCATCTCCTCCGGCAGGCGGCAGAAGCCGGAGCCGCTGTGCGCGTCGCGTGTGACGCCGCAGCGGCGGGGACACAGGGTGCAGATCATCATGATAAATACCTTCTTCCTGCAGGCGGAATTGCATACGTTGTCCGTACGGGGTATTTTAGCACAGCAAAGCGCGGAGAACAAGGCAGAAAACTTTGCGCACCGCATGAAAATTGCTTGTATTTCCTTCAGCAATGTGGTATACTTGCAGGGTCTGGATTGACCGTCCTTCGGGACTGTACCATAAGCGTCCTTTCAGGGCGTACTTGATGAAAGAAGGGTTCGACGTAAAAGAGTGGACATGGCCTCGCGGCAGAAGAAACAGCCGGGTCGGAGTGTATCCGTTCAGGCAGTTTTTCATCGCGCAGGGCTGATGTTGCCGCTCTTTTCTGTTTATCCGATGGAAATTATATCCAGTCAATGACAAAGCGAGGTGAAGCTGTTCATGCCCAAGGCGGAGCTGACGACCGTAGTCACCCCCAGATGCCAGGCGCTGGCCGACAGGCTGAATCTGGAACTGGTGGACGTGAGCCTGGACAAGGAAAACGCAGGCAAGTACCTGCGGATCTACATCGACAAGCCGGAGGGAATCTCCCTTGACGATTGCGAGGTGTACCACCGGGCCATCCAGCCGCAGCTGGAAGACTATGATTACGATTTTCTGGAGGTTTCGTCCCCGGGTGTGGATCGGCCTCTGAAGAAGGACAGGGACTTTGAGCGCGCGCTGGGGTGCGAGGTGGAGGTGCATCTGTTCAAGCAGATGGACGGCTCCAAGCAGATCAGCGGCGTGCTGGCGGACTACACGAAGACCGAGGTCGTGCTGGAGGTAGGCGGCGAGGAGAAGCGCATTTTGCGCCGCGCATGCGCGCTGATCAAGCCGGTGGTCGACATGGACGGCGTGGAGAGCGTGGATCTGTCCGAATAAGGCTGCCGGTATTCCGGCGGCGGATATATGCATACACTATAATCTCGGAAGGCGGATAGAAGAAAAATGGCAAAGTCTGAAGTTGTAGAAGCAATCAAAATGCTGGCCCGGGAGAAGGAGATCAGCGAGGAGCTGCTCTTCACCACCATCGAGGAGGCTCTCAAGGCCGCGTATCGCAAGAATCTGCCCAAGGGCGCGCCCGTGCCCAACAATCTGGCCGTAACCGTGAGCCGCACCGACGGCGTAGCCCATGTGTACGCCCGTAAGCTGATTGTGGAAGAGGTGGAGGAGCCCGGCAACCAGATCACCCTGGAGGAGGCGCAGCAGATCCGCGCCGGCTACCAGATGGGCGATATCGCCGAGGTGGAGGTCACTCCCAAGGGCTTCCTGCGCGTGGCGGCGCAGACCGCCAAGCAGGTGATCATGCAGCGCATCCGCGAGGCTGAGCGCGGCAAGATCTATGACGAGTACATTGAGAAGGAAAGCGAGATCCTCACCGCCATCGTGCAGCGCGTGGAGCCCAAGGCCGTGTATGTGGAGCTGGGCCGCACCGAGGGCGTGCTGGAGTTCAGCGATATGATCCCCGGCGAAACCCTGCGCGACGACGACCATGTGAAGGTCTATGTGCTGGAGGTCAACCGCTCCGGCGCTGTGGGCCCCCGCGGCCCGCAGGTGCGCGTGAGCCGTATCCATCCCAACCTGGTCAAGCGCCTGTTTGAGATGGAGGTGCCCGAGATCGCCAGCGGTACGGTGACCATCAAGTCCATCGCCCGCGAGGCCGGCAGCCGCACCAAGATGGCCGTGCACTCCTCCGATATGATGATCGATCCCGTGGGCGCCTGCGTGGGTCAGCGCGGCAGCCGCGTGGACCGCGTGGTCACCGAGCTCAAGGGCGAGAAGATCGACATCATCAAGTGGAGCAGCGATCCTGCTGAGTTTGTGGCCAACGCCCTGAACCCCGCTCACGTGCTGAGCGTGTTCGTGGCGGAGAACGAGAAGGCCTGCCGCGTCATCGTGCCGGACAACCAGCTGTCCCTGGCCATCGGCAAGGAGGGTCAAAATGCCCGCCTGGCCGCCAAGCTTACCGGCTGGAAGATCGACATCAAGTCCCAGTCTCAGGCTGCGGAAATGACCGACATGGTGGATGAGCCTGCGACCGCTGTGCCCGTCGACAACGACCTGTTTGCGGATATTTCCGTGGACGAGGACGATACCCTGTAAGCGGATAACGGGAGGATACAAAGCGGAATGAAGCCGAAGAAAATCCCGATGCGCATGTGCGTGGGCTGCCGGGAGATGAAGCCCAAGAAGGAGCTGATCCGCGTGGTGCGGTCGCCCGAGGGCGCAGTCTCCATGGATCCGGTGGGCAAGAAGCCCGGTCGCGGCGCTTACGTTTGCAGGAGCGAAGCGTGCCTGAAGCGCGCCATCAAGCAGCGGCAGCTGGAAAGGCAGCTGGAGGTGCAGCTGACCGAGGAGGTCAGCGAGGCGCTGGCCCGTGAGCTTGCGGCTCTGCCGCCCCAGACGGAGGCGACCTGACCGTGGATGAAAACAAGCTCCGCGGGCTGATGGGTCTGTGTGTGCGGGCCCGACAGGCCGTGTTCGGCGAGGATGGCTGCCTCAAGACCATCCGGTCCGGCGGCTGCGGCGTGCTGCTGCTGGACAGCGGCGCATCCTGGGCTACCCGGGACAAGTACCGCAGCGCATGCGCCCATGCAGGCGTCATGCTCATTGAACTGCCCGAGGGCCTCCTCCATGAGGCGACTGGCCGTCCGGGCGTGGCCATGTCCGTCAATAAAGGCGGACTGGCGGAACAAATCAAGCGAGTCCTTCCGGCGGAAACGTCGGATCAACCAATGAAATCGGCAAATAAATGCGGGGGTGCAAGCGTCGAATGACGAAAGTGAAACAGAAAGAGGCCGCCAAGGAGCTGGTGCTGGACGCCCAGAAGATTCTGGGCGAGGCTACCAGGGTGCGCAAGAGCGCCGATGCGCTGGTCAAGAGCCTGCGCGAGGTGCGGGACGGTTTTGTCCGCAAGCAGGAGGAGCAGGCTGCCAAGCTGCGCCGTGAGGAGCAGCAGAAGGTGATCAGCTCCCATTCGAAGGCCTTCACCATGCTGGATGACGAAGAGAAGGCGCAGGTGGCTGCTGCTCAGGCTGCCGCACAGCAGAAGAGCGAGGCTCCCAAGGCTGAAGAGAAGCCCGTGGAGAAGAAGCCTGAGGCTCCCAAGGCCGAGGTGAAGCCTGTGGAGAAGAAGCCCGAGGCTCCCAAGGCGGAAGAGAAGCCTGTGGAGAAGAAGCATGAGGCGCCTGTGGAGAAGAAGCCCGCCATCGGCCAGATCATCAGCCGTCCCGGCCAGCAGATTCCCCAGAAGCCCGTGGGTCTGGCTCCCAATGTGATCCGTGCGCCCCGGCCCGTGCAGCCCGGTCAGAACGCGGGCCAGCCCGGCCAGCGTCCGCAGGGCCCCTATGGCCGTCCTGCCAATCCGCAGGGCCCCTACGGCCGTCCTGCCAATCCGCAGGGCCCCTATGGCCGTCCTGCTAATCCGCAGGGTCAGCCCGGCCAGTTCGGCCGTCCTGCCAATCAGCAGGGTGCGCCCATGCAGGGCGCCCGTCCCCAGGGCGGCTTTGCGCCCCGGCCTCAGGGCGGCGCAGGCTTCGGCCAGCGTCC
>JAFURI010000138.1 GCA_017471885.1 Clostridia bacterium
CCCACCGGGGCATGACACGCAGGTGTCTATAACGCATCGTCAGGTCTTTGCAGATGCGTTGTAGACGCTTTTTTGATAAGGAGGCTTCTCTCTTGCATTTTCCCCTGCACAACCCCTTCCGCACGCTGTCCCGCCGTGACTGGGCGCTGTGGCTCACCTCGCTGACCGTTGTTGCCGTTACAAACCTCATGTCCGGTCAGGTGCATCCCGCCACGGTGCTGGGTACGCTGGTGGGCGTAACCGCGCTGATCTTCATGGCCCGTGGCGACGTGTGGGGGCAGATCCTCACCATTGTGTTCGCCATCCTGTACGGCGTCACTTCATGGCAGTTCCGTTACTGGGGCGAGATGATCACCTATCTGGGCATGAGCCTCCCCATGGCGGCGATGGCTGCGGCCGCATGGCTGCGCAATCCTTATCAGGAGGGCGAGCCGGAGGTAGCCATTCACCGCCTCAGCCGCAGCGAATGGCTGTGGGGCTGCGTGCTGGCGGTATTCACCACCGTCCTTTTCGGCTGGGTGCTGCATCTGCTGGACACACCCAACCTCTTCTGGAGCACGCTGTCGGTAACCACCAGCTTCTTTGCCGCCTACCTTACATGGCGCAGGGCTTCGTGGTATGCCGTCGCCTATGCTGCCAACGACGTGGTGCTGATCATCCTGTGGATTCTCGCCGCCCTGGAGGATATCTCCTTCGCGCCGATGATCGCCTGCTTCGCCATGTTCCTGATCAACGACCTGTATGCCTTCATCTGCTGGAAGAAGCGGGAGAAGCGGCAGGGTCTCGCCTGATATCAGCAAAAGGAGTTTGATTGCCATGACCATCCGTCTTTTTGACCGCGACGTCACCGCCCTTGATTTCACCGCCACGGTGCTGGAATGCATCCCCCGCGGCGACAGCTACGAGGTCGTCCTTGACCAGACCGCATTCTTCCCTGAGGGCGGCGGACAGGGCGCTGATCACGGTACACTGGGCGGCGCAAACGTGCTGGATGCACAGGAGAAGGGCGGTGTGATCCGCCACACGACTGACGCGCCCCTGACTGTGGGCAGCAGCGTGGAGGGCCATGTGGAGCCTGTCCGCCGCCTGAGCATGATGCAGCAGCACACCGGCGAGCATATCCTGTCCGGGCTCATCTGCCGCCTGCACGGCTATCACAACGTAGGCTTCCACATCGGCACAGAGGCGGTGACGCTGGACTTCAACGGCCCGCTGACGGAGGATCAGGTGCGCCATGTGGAGCAGCTGGCCAACGAATTTATCTGGCGTGATCTGCCCGTGGAGGCGTGGATTCCCTCTCCAGAGGAGCTGGCTGCGCTGGACTACCGCAGCAAGAAGGCCATTGACGGCGACGTGCGGATTGTACGCATTCCGGGCGCCGACACCTGCGCCTGCTGCGGCACCCATGTGCTGACCACAGGTCAGGTGGGGCAGATCAAGGTCATCGGCGTGATGAAGTATAAGGGCGGCGTAAGGCTGTCCATTCTGTGCGGCATGCGCGCTCTGGAGGCGGAAACGCGCTGCTGGAGGAGAACCGAGCCGTCAGTCAGGCGCTGTCCGCCAAGCCGGGCGAGCTGGCTTCCGCCACCCGCAGGCTTCTGCAGGAGCGAGACGAGCTGCGCCTGAAGTGCGAGCAGACCGGCATGCAGCTGTTCCGTCTGCTGGCAGAGAAGCAGGAGGGCGAAAAGGTGCGCATCGTCCCGGCGGACATGCTGGCACCCTCCCAGCTGCGCAAGGCGGCGGGTATGCTGGCAGAGGGCTGCAGGTTTGGTCTGGCGCTGATCCCCAGGGGAGAGGGCTGGAGCTTCGCGCTCTGCTCCACCGCGGAGGACGTACGCCCCGCCGCGCAGCAGCTGAACCAGCGCTTCGGCGGCAAAGCCGGCGGCCCCCGGGATATGGTGCAAGGCGTACTGGCGTCCGGCTCCGTGGCTGAGATGCGCGCCCTGCTGGAGGCCTTTGTCCCCTGAATCCGCCGCGTGTAAAGGAGAATCCGTTATGATCACAGGACGCTTTGCGCCCACGCCCAGCGGACGGCTGCATCTGGGCAATATTCTCTGCGCCATGCTGGCGTATCTTTCCGCCCGCTCGCAGGGAGGGCGTTTCCTGCTGCGTATTGAGGATATCGATATCCCCCGCTGCCCGGAGCATCTGACCCGGCAGGCTGTGGAGGATCTGCGCTGGCTGGGCTTTACATGGGACGAGGAGCCGCTGATCCAGTCCCGGCGGAGCGGGATCTATCAGCATTATCTGGATCTGCTGACAGAGAAAGGTCTGACCTATCCCTGCTTCTGCACCCGTGCACAGCTGCATGCCAGCGTTGCGCCCAATCTTGGGGATACGCAGTTCATCTATGCAGGTACCTGCGCTGCCTTGTCCCCCGACGAGGTGCGCGAGCGCATGAAAACCCGCAGCCCCGCCATCCGGCTCCGGGTGCCGGATCGGGAGATCGCCTTTGAGGATGCGCACTGCGGGCCGTGGCGGGAGAATCTGGCCCGGGATTGCGGCGACTTCATCCTGAAGCGTTCCGACGGGCTGTGGGGGTATCAGCTGGCCGTGGTGGTGGACGACGCGCTTTCCGGCGTGAACGAGGTTGTCCGGGGCCGGGATATCCTTTCCGCCACGCCCCGGCAGATGTATCTGCTGGAGCAGCTGGGCTTCCCCATCCCCCGGTACGCCCACATCCCGCTGCTGACGGACAGTCAGGGCCGCCGTCTCGCCAAGAGAGACAGGGATCTGGATCTTTCCGCGCTGGCAAGACGCTTCACCCCGGAGGAGATTCTGGGCGCACTGGCCTTCAGCGCAGGGCTGCTGGAGGAGCCCCGGCCCATGACGCTGGAGGGACTGATCCCTCTGTTCCGCTGGAGCAGCGTGAAAACCGAAGATCTTCGGCTGCCGGATTTTACGTCCTGATGGTATCATCAGGACGTTTTTTCTTCCCCCGGGCTGTAAAGTATGCTATAATGGATCATCCGAACAATGGAGGCTTCTTATGGCCAAGGAAAAGACGCTTTTCGCATGCACGGCATGCGGTTATGAATCGTCGCGCTGGGCGGGACGCTGTCCCGGCTGCGGCGCGTGGAACACGCTGGAAGAAACCGTCGTGACGCCTGTGCTCAAGGGCAGCGCCGCTGCAAAGGCGCCCCGGCAGCGGCCCGGTTCCGGCGCATCCGCCATGCTGCTTAAGGATATTCCCGAGGACGCCACGGTGCGCATTTCCACCGGCATCAGCGAACTGGACCGGGTGCTGGGCGGCGGCATTGTGGAGGGCGGGCTGATGCTCATCGGCGGCGACCCGGGCATCGGCAAGTCCACGCTGCTGCTGCAGGTGTGAGCCAATCTGTGCCGTCAGGGGCTGAAGGTACTCTACGTCAGCGGCGAGGAATCCGCCAAGCAGCTGAAGCTTCGTGCCCGGCGGCTGGGTATCGACGTGCCCAACCTGTATGTGCTGGCAGAGAACGCGCTGGATAACGTGGAGGAGAAGATGCTCCAGCTCCAGCCGGACGTGGCGGTGGTGGACTCCATCCAGACCATGTACCGGCCCGAAATGGCCAGCGCCCCCGGCTCGGTGAGCCAGATCCGGGAATGCACCAGCCTGCTGATGCGCCTGTGCAAGGAAAACGGTGTGGCTACCTTCCTGGTAGGTCATGTGACCAAGGAGGGCGCGATTGCCGGCCCGCGCATGCTGGAGCACATGGTGGACGTGGTGCTGTATTTCGAGGGCGACCGGCAGCAGGAGTACCGTCTGCTGCGGGCGGTGAAGAATCGCTTCGGCTCTGTGAATGAGCTGGGCGTGTTCCAGATGACGGAAAAGGGCATGGAGATTGTGGAAAATCCCAGCGAGCAGCTGCTGTCCCGCCGCGCCAAGGGCGCCAGCGGATCGGTGGTGTTCTGCGGTCTGGAGGGCTCCCGGCCCCTGCTGTGCGACGTGCAGGCGCTGGCCAGCCAGAGCTATTTCGGCACTCCCCGGCGCACGGTAGGCGGCGCTGACACAGGCCGTGTGGCGCTGCTGCTGGCGGTGCTGGAGAAGCGGGCCAACCAGAAGACCTACAATCAGGACGTGTATATCAACGTGGCGGGCGGACTGGAGCTGTCCGAGCCTGCCGCCGACCTTGCGCTGTGCATGGCGGTAACCTCCTCGCTGAAGGATGAGAGCATCGGCGCGGACGTGGCGGTGATGGGCGAGGTAGGCCTGGCAGGCGAGGTGCGGGCGATCCCCCAGTGCGAGCGCCGCATAGCGGAATGCCAGCGGCTGGGCTTCACCACGGTGATGATCCCCCGCGAGAACCTGCGCCGACTGAAGGCTCCCGACGGGATGAAGCTCATCGGCGTGGACACGGTGATGCAGGCGATCAGCGTTCTCTTCTAAAGGGGGGGCTTCGCCCCTTTTATCCGCCCGTCTTGGTTGACGATTGAGGGGCATGCCGCGTCCCGTCTTGACTGACGGAGTAGATTAGGCTCCCCTGTGCAAGGGGGGGCTTCGCCCCTTTTATCCGCCCGTCTTGACTGACGGTGAAAGGGTACGCCGCGTCCCATATTGACTGACGCTTAAATGGACGAGCAACGGGATGCCGGAGATGCCGTTGTTACCTCCGTACCCTCGCGCAGGGGTCTTCGACCCGTTTCATCGGACCGCCTCCTGCCCGAATGGAGTTTGTAACCGGCTGCACGTGAGGTGAGCACGCGTGTCGCGCGAGGGCTTCGCCCCATTTTTCCGCCCGTCTTGATCGACGTTTGAGGGGCACGCCGCGTCCCATCTTGCTTGACGGTTGAGGGGCACTACGCGCCCCACCCTGACCGACGCATAAATGGTTGGGTACGCAAACCAGAAAAGCCGCAGGCTCCGCGTCGCGGCGGGGGCTTCGCCCCTTTTCCACGCTGCCGCGATACCTGCCGCACGCCTGCGTCGCGGCGCAGCCGTAAAGAAAAGAGTCGAAGACTCCGCCGTGACCCCAACAAAATGGCGCGCTGGCTCTGCCAGTCGCGCCTGCAAACCAAGCTACATATCACCCGAACGGGATTCTTAAGGGGTGAAGACCCTTAAGCGAGAGTCCAGAGGGCAGAGCCCTCTGGCAGGGGTGTCGGGGACAGAGTCCCCGACCAGCGCAGAGACGGCAGCGTCCCTGCCTTCCGCAGTATACAAGGAGGTACATATGCGCACATCCACAATCAACCGTGCTACCCGGGAAACCCAGATCACGCTGGAGATGAATCTGGATGGCAGCGGAAAAACGGAGCTGGCCACGGGCGTGGGCTTCTTCGACCACATGCTGGACGCGCTGGCCCGGTTTGCGCTGATCGACCTTTCCCTTTCCTGCAGGGGCGATCTGCAGGTGGATGCGCATCACACCGTGGAGGATGCGGGCATCTGTCTGGGCCGCGCACTGAAGGAAGCGCTGGGCGACCGCATCGGCATCCGCCGCGTGGGCAGCGCATTTCTGCCCATGGACGAGGCGCTGGCCTTCTGCGCGGTGGATATCAGCGGACGGCCTTATCTGGCCTTCTCCGCAGAGTTTGCCTCGCCCATGGTCGGCGCGTTTGATACCCAGCTGGCGGAGGAATTCTTTCGCGCGGTGGCTGTCAACGCCGGGCTGACCCTGCACCTGAAGGTGCTGGAGGGCCGCAACGATCACCACAAGCTGGAGGCGCTGTTCAAGGCCTTCGGGCTGGCCCTGCGTGACGCAGCCGCCCCCGATCCCCGGGTGACGGGCGTGCTTTCCACCAAGGGAACGCTGGACTGAGGGAGGTGCACCGGTATGATCCTCTACCCCGCTATCGATCTGCTGGACGGGCAGGCCGTGCGCCTGCGTCAGGGCCGCCGGGATGACGTGACCGTCTACGGCGATCCCGTCGCGCTCGCCCGCAAATGGCGCACTCTGGGCGGTCAGTGGCTGCATCTGGTGGATCTGGGCGCGGCCTTTGACGGACAGACGAAGCATCTTCCCCTGCTGAAGGAGATCGTATCCGCCTTCGACGGCTCGGTGGAGCTGGGCGGCGGACTGCGCTCCATGCAGGATATCGAAGCACGCATAAAAGCTGGCGTGAGCCGCTGCATCATCGGTACCGCCGCTGTGGAAAAGCCCGATCTGGTTCGTGACGCCTGCCGCACCTTCCCAGGACAGATCGCCGTGGGCATCGACGCAAAGAACGGCCTGGTAGCCACCCGCGGCTGGGTTTCCACCAGCGCACTGACCGCTGCGGAGCTGGCTCTGCGCATGCTGGATATGGGCGTGAGCGCCGTCATCTATACGGACGTGAGCCGCGACGGCATGATGCAGGGCCCCAATGTGGAGGCCACCCGCGCGCTGGCAGAGGCCACAGGCATGCAGATTATCGGCTCGGGCGGCGTGAGCTCCATCCGCGACCTGAAGGCTCTGCAGTCCGCAGGCTGTGCGGGTGCAATCCTGGGCAAGGCGCTGTACGAGGGCGCCTTCACCCTGCCCGAAGCCCTGAACGCCGTCAAGGAGGCCTGACCATGCTCGACCGCACCATTCCCTTCTGCCATGTGATCATGCGCTGCGACCGTATCCTGCCCATGGAGATTCATCTGCCTGATGGGTACCGTATGCGCTCCTATCAACCCGGCGACGAGGAGGCCTGGGCCGCCCTGGAGGCCGCCGCCGGGGATTTTGCCGACGCGGCAGCAGCGCGGGATTACTTTGTCCGCACATATCTGTCGGATCCTGTTAAGGCCCGCGAGCGAGTGTTCTTCGCCGCTGCGCCGGACGGAAGCGCCGTCGGCAGCGTGATTGCGTGGGAGAACGAGCGTCACGGGCTGACTGTTCCCGCCCTGCACTGGCTGGCGGTGGATGAAAAGCATCAGCGCAGGGGGCTTGGACGGGCGCTTTGTCAGCATGCCATGCGTTTTCTGCGCCGCCTTGACAACAGCAAACCGACGTACCTGCATACCCAGCCCTGGAGCTGGAAGGCCATGCTGCTGTATGTGAGCCTTGGCTTCCGGCTTCAGCCGCAGGATACCTTTGCAACCTACCCCAATGAATACGAAAAGGCTATGGCGGTTCTGCGCGGTATCCTTTCGCAGGAGCAGCTTGATCTGCTCGTCGCCGCCTCCGATCCGGCGGTGGATACCGACGCGGTGCGCCGCGTTAAATTTGACGGAAATGGCCTTGTGCCCGCCATCGCCCAGGACGCTTCCACAGGCGAAGTGCTGATGCTGGCCTACATGAACCGGGAGTCCCTGCAATTGACGCTGGATACCGGCTACGCCACCTACTACAGCCGCAGCCGCAGGGAGCTGTGGCGCAAGGGCGCGACCAGCGGCCATCTGCAGCGGGTAATCCGCCTGCACTGCGACTGCGACGGCGACGCCATCCTCATGCAGGTGGATCAGACCGGGCCCGCCTGCCACACGGGGCAGCGCAGCTGCTTCCATAACCCGGTGCTGATGGGCGACATGCCCCCGTCTCCCGCCATTCTGGAGAAAGTCTACGCCACCGTGGCCGACCGTGATGCGCATCCCCGCGAGGGCAGCTACACCAATTACCTGCTGCAAAAGGGTGTGGACAAGATTGCCAAGAAGGTGGGCGAGGAGGCCAGCGAGACCATCATCGCCGCCGTGCGGGGTAACGCTGCGGAGCTGACAGGCGAGGCGGCGGATCTGTTGTATCATCTGACGGTGCTGCTTTACAGTCAGGGAGTAACCATGAAGGACGTATGGCAGAAGCTGGAGGAACGACACTGATTATCCGCCGGGCCGGAGTATTTTGCTCCGGCTCCGTTTTTTTGCTTCCTCCCGTACACATTTCATGCGCTTTATGCTATAATTAGGCGGCGTTCACATTTCCGTCATGGTACGTTCACTGCTGCCTGCCAGAATGAGAACGACCCATCAGACGCCAAAAGAAAGGAGGCTGCCCATGATCCGCACCGTATGCTGCATGCTGCTGGCGCTTATCTGCCTGCTGGGAGCCTCCGCGCTGGCTGACGCGCCCTCCTCCCTGCGGGAATGCACCACCGAGGACGAGGCGCTGGCCTTCCTCCTCCTGCCCGATGAAACCGCAGACGGCGCCGCGCCGGTATCTGCCCGCAGTGGTTTCATCCGCTACTTCGCCCAGAACGCCCTCAAGGATCCCCTGTTCTGCTCCGCCTACTGGTGCAGCACGGAGGCGGGCGACAATCTGGATCTGAACGCCACCGTCTCCCGCAGGGGCAATACCTTTACGGATCATGCAGGCACCATGTGTACCCGCGCTGTGTACGCCATGGCGCTGTCCTATCTCGGCATTGACGTAACCCCCGGCAACATGAGCGTCATGCTGGGCGTGCGCAATATCGACGAGCCCTATGACGACGTGACCGAGCTGCTCCCCGGCGTGGAGCGCGTGCGCCACAAAAGCAATGTGTTCAAGAAGATGATCGCCAGTTACCTGAGCGACAGCAGCTACTCTCCTGTGTACATGTATCTGCGCAAGCCCAACGGCGCATACCACGCCATCCTGATTGTGGGCAAGGCGGAGGACAACTTCTATCTGGCGGTAGATCCCGCCACGCATTTTGATGAGGAATGCGGCGTGGTGCGCGTGTACCGGGTGCGCTTCGACGGATCCTTCCGCAAGATCATCAGCTCCACCTTCCGCAGCGAGCAGCGCGGGAGCGAATTGATCGCCATCTGCCAGTGGCGGCGCACGGACGGGGAATAAAAACCTGCGGCGGCGCATAATTTTATCCACCGGATGAAATTTCCTGCAAAAATGACTGGACAAACCGTAGCCTCTATGCTATAATAATGCGTGCTGGTTTTGCCAATATAGCACAGTTGGTAGTGCAGCTGATTCGTAATCAGCAGGTCAGGGGTTCGAGTCCCCTTATTGGCTCCAGTTTTTTTTCGAGGTGTAGCGCAGTTTGGTAGCGCGCTTGGTTCGGGACCAAGAGGCCGCGGGTTCGAATCCCGCCACTTCGACAGCCCGAAACCCTTGCAAATCAACGTTTGCAAGGGTTTTTATTTTGCGTGTACACACAAGCGTACACGTTTTCACTTGTGCTTTTCTCCACTGTGTGCGTGAAAGAAGCCGTCCCTCGGCCCGTCGGCGTCAGGGGGGCGGCAGGAGCAGCTCTCACTCCCATGCATCTTTCTTCATGCCTGTTGCATTTTGGAAAATACTCTGCTATAATGAGTTCAGGAGATCCGTTTGAAAGCAACGGCACTCGCGCTGCCGGAGTCACTTCACGGGTCTCTTTCGCTTTGCCTGACCGCCGCTCCCCGTGCATCGGAGGCGGGCGTTTTTTTATTCCCGTTTTTCCGCACATTCTGTCTTTTTGCGGTTCGGATTGTAGACATTTCCCCCCAAGTGTGATACATTATTCAAAGAAAACTCCCGTCCGTCACGGCATATCGTCTGCTGATTCCCCATCATCCGCCGGGCCGCGCCCCGACGGGACGCTTTTCTGTCCGCTCCGATTTCTGCAGCAAGGAGATACACGCCATGTTCATCTGGTACAGGAATTCCATTCTGGCGACGGCGCTCAGTCTTATGGGCTGCGCCAGCATCCTCGCCGCCGTCTCTGAACTGATCAAGGATGAGTCCCTCCGCGAGCTTACCACACCGCAGGCCGTCGTCGCCATTGCGGTGGGCGTTGCGCTGGCCGTGCTGGGCAAAGTGATCAGCGTACGCAAGGCCAGCAGGAAGAACACTGCGGTAACTGCATCTGCATCCGCCCCTGCCGCAGCCCATCCTGCCCCTGTGCAGTCCGCCCCCGCCGCAGTCACCCAGACCCCGGTCAAGGGACTGACGGCCGCCGGCATTTTTGCCCTGCTGACCATAGTCCTCACCGTAGGAGCCACGCTGCTCGCAGGACGGAATATGCTCACCCGGGCCACGGATATCGTCAGCACCATCGAGATCGGCCTGTACGTGCTGCTGGCCGCCGGCTGCTTCAGGGCGAAGAGCCTGCGCGCTGCATCCGGCCTGCAGGCGGTCTGCTTCTTTGGCCTGTGCGGCATTGAGGCTCTCAGCGCCCTGACCAACTACCGTGTCTACGGCCCTGATCATTTCATCGCCAGCGACGGCGCTATCTATCACTACATGTACGCCGCCCCGGCCCTTGCCGCAGCCGCCTTCCTGCTGATGGCCGTCTTCGCTCTGTGCGCCTGCGCAAAGACCCGATCCCGCGCCGGCGGCTTCGCCCGTGCGCTATGGTTCCTGCCCACCCTTTTGCTGATTGTGTCCTTTACCAAGCTCATCGGCGACAGCCATATTCCCGGCCTGCTGGAGATGATGTTCAGCCGCGGAGTCATTTCCTTCCGCCCCGAATTCCTGGTTCTGCTCTCGGTGATCAGCACGGTGCTTACCGTGTTCTTCGCCGGTCTTGGTCTGCGCCGCCTCTGCGGCCTCTCCGCCCCCAGCGCTCCCGCTCCCCGGCGTGCAGCCTATGTGTACGAGCCTGTCTCCTCCAATCCTGTGCCCCCCGCGCAGCCGGTGCAGCCCCAGCCTATCCACATGCAGCCTGCGCAGCCCGTGCAGCCCAAGCCCGCTGCTCCTCAGGCTGATCCGCAGGATATTGACAGAAAGCTCCAGGCCTATAAGGATCTGCTGGACTGCGGCATCCTGTCCCAGGCAGAATACGATCAGAAGGTCCGCGAGCTGACTCGCGGCTGACAGGAGGTACATTCCCATGACTGAAATCCTGAAGATGCTCAACGCCCTCACTGCGGATGAGCTGGACAGCGTCATCATGCGCGCGTCCATCATGCTGGAGAAGAAGCGCAAGGAAGAAGCCGAGCAGGCCCTCCTTGAAAAGGAACGTCTGCGGCAGGAGCAGCTGGCGCAGGAGCGGAAGCGGCAGGAGGAAATTGCCGAACTGCAGCGCAGACTCCGTGAACTGCAGAGCCAGCCCGCCGTGGTTCCCGAGGAGGTCAAGGGCGACAATTTCGTCATGTACGAGCAGCCAGCGAAGAAGCCCGCTCCACAGCCCGTACCCGTTCAGCCCCAGCCCGTACCCGTTCAGCCCCAGCCCGCACCGGTGCAGACCCAGCCCGCGCCCCAGCCGGCGGAAAGCGTTCCTCAGGTACGCTACGCCGACGAGGACATGAAGAAGTGGACGATGCTCCCCGGCGAAGAAACCATCTGCAACCGTCACGATATCAATCTCCTTGAGCCTGTGAAGAGCGGCAGAACCGTCTACGCCATGGAGATCACCAACAAGCGCATCCTCCTGTACCAGCAGAGCGCCTTTGCCCGCAACGCAGGCAACGCCTTCGGTCTGGCGGGCGCGCTGGTTCGCGAGCTCACCCAGTCCGGCCCCAAGCCGTGGCTGGAAGTCCCGCTGGCCGCCATCACCGACTACGGCGTACAGAACAGGAAGGAGTTCTACTTCAAGGCTGACGGTCAGACCTATGTGATGCGGAACAGGCACTACGACGAGATCCTGACCAACATTTTCAAGGCATAACGCGCCTGATATCATCCCCCGGCTGCGGCTGGGGGATTTTTTCATTCAGTACACATCTTTAACAATTCGCAAACAAAACGCCAGCAATTCGTTAACGCCTCCGCAGTAGAATAATCCCTGTCGTAAAGCGACAGAAACAAACTATACCGGAGGTTTTTGAAATGACGAAGAAGAGCTTTTCCTTTCTGATTCTTACCGTGGCGGGCGTGCTGGTGTTCGGCATGGGCCTTTGCATGTGCCTGCTGCCCGAGTGGAATGCCTTCGGCCCGGGCGTCGTGGTCACCGCCCTCGGCCTGCTGGCGCTGCTGGTGATCGGGCTTATTCGCTGGCTGATGGCAGGCCGCCCTGTGCCGCAGATCGACTGGAAGGTTGTGGGCAAGGCGGCCTACGGCGTGATCAGCGCGCTGGTACTGGGCACAGGCATGTGCATGGTGCTGGTCTTTGACGGGCTGATGATTCCCGGCATCATCGTAGGCATTGCCGGTATCCTGATGCTGCTGGGCCTGATTCCCCTGCTGGGCGGTCTCCGCTGATCGACCGTTACAGGCACAAACGGATCAGGTCATCCACGTGAGCGGTGGCAAGGCATTCCACTGTATCGGATGCACCATAGTAGATCTTCACTGTGCCGTCGTTTTCCGCGATCATACCACCGGGGAAAATCACATTGGTACGGAAACCATCATCCGTCTCGTATCTGGTTTCAGGCGCAATCAGCGGTTCCCGATACAACCCTCTGATTTTCGTCGGATCCTCCAGATCCAGCAGCATTACGCCGGCGCAGTAACGCTTCTGCCACGACGTCTCCCACCCGTTCTTGCCGCGCGAGTGATCAATATCCACAGCGTGGAACAGCGTAAGCCAGCCCTCTTTCGTTCTGATTGGCGGCGCACCGGGACCGATCTTGTCGTTGGCATAGTAAACGTCCTCCACCGCCAGTACAAGAGACGTATCACCCCAGTAACGCAGATCCGGCGATCTGGATGCCCATAGATCAAACCGGTTGCCGCCGCGGGAATACACCGGCATAGGCCGCTCCAGACGCATGTACATTCCGCCGATCTTCTCCGGGAACAACACCATATTGCGGTTATCCGGCGCTGACAGGGACAGAATGTCAACGGATTCAAAATCCTCTGTTACAGCAATACCGCCGCGCAGGCCATGCCTGGTATCCACTGCAAAGCACATATAGCACCGTCCGTCCATCACCGTCAGGCGAGGATCATAGACCCTGGTGATCTCCGGATCATTCAGCCCTTCCACCGTAAGGAAGGGCTTTCTGCGTACGCTCCAGGATACGCCGTCATCCGAAAAGGCCGCCCCAAGAACACACCGTCCGAAGCCGCCCACTCCGTCAAACTGATAATCATTGCGGAAAACCATTACATATTTACCCTGGTACTTTGCCACACCCGCGTTGAAAACACACTCGGCCTCATAAGGAATATTCCTTTTACTCAGTACGGGTTCGCCCGCGCCCCAGCGAGTGATCACAGAGCTTGAAAACAATTCCGGAAGCATCCTTGCCATGGTCCAGCACTCCTTTCAGCATGAAGTTTTTATTCACATAAAGGACGATAAGAAAGGTATTTTCTCCTGTCGCAAGCATAGCGGAAGCTTCCATTTCTGTCAACATCATCCACCTCGCTGCCCCCGCACAGAGCCTGCGGCACAGAAAAAAAAGAAAAGCCTCGAAGCGCTTATGTGAACTGTCCCCCGGTCAACGGACAAAAGAAAAAAGACGCCTCCTGTTGTAGAATAGGAACTACGACAGGAGGCGTTAGCTATATGGCAAGGAAGTACACGAAAGTACCAAAAGCGGTGTAAAAAGCTTCGCCGATGGAGTTGGACTGCACCATGTTGCCCATGAAGCCGAGCGCCAAAATGATGGCAACGCCAAAGAATACTGCAAGGAACGAGCCGAACCTTCCTTTAAAAGCTGCCTTGATATAGTAGATGGGACCGCCCAGAACTTCGCCATCCGTGCCAATCTTCTTAAAGCGCTGCGCAAGCACAGCTTCTCCATAGATGGTTGCCATACCGAAAAAAGCAGAAACCCACATCCAGAACACGGCTCCAGGGCCACCAGCCACCAATGCAGTAGCACAGCCGGCAATGTTGCCTGTACCAACCTGAGCAGCAATGGCCGTAGCCAGAGCCTGGAAGGAACTCATGCCGTCCTTGCCTGCTTTTTTCCTCTCAGGCTGATGTTGCCAAAGACAAGACGCAAACCTTCTCTGAACTTTCTCACCTGAACAAACCTGGTGCGGAAGGAAAAAACACGCCGCTTCCCAACAGAAGGAACAGCAGGAGAAGCCACTTGTTCCAGAGCAGATCGTTAATGACGGTTACAACATTGGTTAATACAGCTTCCATTTGTATCTCCTCATTTCTTTTCGACAAACAAAAACACCGGACGCAAATGCTCCGGCGCATAAAGAGATACAAATGAGAATCCCCTACACATTGTAGAGGTACTATATCACTCTGTCCTTTTACCTGAGAGATTCGGCAGCAACTGCCTTTCACCTTCGGTACTCATTTACTGAGATTCTCCAGAGCTACATCCATTCTTAGTCCCCACCTGATATCAGGCACCTGAGAGTTTTACTCCTTCGGTAGGCACAAGGCCATTCCTCTAAGAACTTCACTTGTCGAGTATTAAGTTGCTGAATCAATATACACTACGTACAGCGGAAAGAAATCCCCAAAACGTTTTTCACGAAAAGCCATGAAAAAAGGCCCACCGATTGTGTTCAACCGATGGGCGAAACAATGGTTGAGGTGATTAGAACAGACCGATGATGCGACCATTTTCGTCAACGTCGATCTTCTCAGCGGCGGGAACCTTGGGGAGGCCGGGCATAGTCATCATGTCGCCGGTTAGAGCTACGATGAAGCCAGCACCGGCAGAAACCTTCAGATTGCGAACGGTTACGGTGAAGCCTTCGGGAGCACCGAGCAGGGTCTGATCGTCAGAGAAAGAATACTGCGTCTTGGCCATGCAGATCGGCATGGAGGAAAAGCCCAGATCAGTAAGCTGCTGCGCCTGCTTCTTGGCATTGGGAGTCAGCACAACATCCTTTCCATGATAGACCTTGGTGACGATGGCCTGAAGCTTTTCTTCAATAGTCAGTTCATCTTCATAAGCATAGCGGAAGCTGCTCGTGTTATTGCTTTCGCACAGACGGACAACCTCTTCCGCCAGTTCCGCACCGCCGTCGCCGCCCTTGCCCCACACTTCGGACAGAGCCACATTCACGCCCAGTTCCTTGCACTTGGTACGGATCAGTTCCAGTTCAGCCTCGGTATCGGCGGGGAAACGGTTGATAGCCACCACGCAGGGCAGACCGTACACATTGGTCACATTCTCCACGTGACGCAGCAGATTGGGCAGGCCCTTTTCGAGAGCTTCCAGATTCTCGTTGTTCAGGTCAGCCTTGGCAACGCCGCCGTGATGCTTGAGGGCACGAACCGTTGCAACCACGACCACAGCAGAGGGAACCAGACCAGCCTTGCGGCACTTGATATCCAGGAACTTCTCCGCACCCAGATCAGCGCCGAAGCCTGCCTCGGTCACACAGTAGTCGCCCAACTTCATAGCCATACGGGTTGCCATGATAGAGTTGCAGCCGTGAGCGATGTTGGCGAAGGGACCGCCATGAATGAAAGCAGGCGTACCTTCCAAGGTCTGGACCAGATTGGGCTTGAGCGCGTCCTTGAGCAGGGCGGTCATTGCACCGGCTGCCTTCAGATCACCAGCCGTGACAGGCTTGTCATCATAGGTATAAGCCACGATGATGCTGGAGAGACGCTGCTTCAGATCAGAAATGCTGGAAGACATGCAGAATACAGCCATGACTTCACTGGCAACCGTAATATCAAAGCCGTCCTCACGGGGCACGCCCTGCATTCTGCCGCCAAGGCCGTCCACCACATTGCGCAGCTGACGGTCATTCATGTCCACACAGCGCTTCCAGGTGATCTTCTTGGTATCAATCCCCAGCGCATTGCCCTGCTGAATATGGTTGTCCAGCATAGCAGCCAGCAGATTGTTGGCTGCACCGATGGCGTGGAAGTCGCCGGTAAAATGGAGGTTGATGTCCTCCATGGGCACAACCTGAGCATAACCGCCGCCTGCAGCGCCGCCCTTCACACCAAAGACCGGGCCCAGAGAAGGCTCGCGCAGGGCGAGGATCGCATTCTTGCCAATCTTGCGAAGGCCATCAGCCAGGCCAACAGAGGTCGTGGTCTTGCCCTCGCCGGCAGGCGTGGGGGAAATCGCAGTCACCAGAATCAGCTTTCCGTCGGGAGTGGGGTCATCCTTGAGCAGACTGTAGTCCACTTTAGCCTTGTAGTTTCCGTAAGTTTCAAGATAGCGCTCCGGCACACCGGCGGTAGCAGCGATCTCGTGAATGTTCTTCATCTGACAGCTCTGGGCAATTTCGATGTCGGTTTTGAATTCCATGATGACATGACCTCCTCGTTGTTGTGTCGTTGAGTACACAAAAAGGGCACACCGCAAACAACGGTGCGCCCAGACGGTCGGCATTGAAACGCTTTCGCGCCGCGATACTTCATGTGGTGAACTCCAC
>JAFURI010000016.1 GCA_017471885.1 Clostridia bacterium
ATGCATGGGCAAACCGACTTTCTTCTCCACCATATTTGACTTACCCTTGCAAAAGATAGGGATTGTTTTTTCTTTGTATTTTACCCTGCTCCGCCTGTTGATAAATAACGCTTCCTATTTATATAAAACGCCCGCCCCGCTTGCGCTGCGGGACGGGCATGGGGATGTTTACTTGTGACCATTGGGCGCGTTCTGCCACGCGTAGTCGATGGCCTCCTGGTGGTTCTCGTCCAGAATATCCGTATCAGAGGTTCTGGAGTTGGTGAAGTGGAGGCAGATCTGACCGGTCATGTTGTTATCGGCGATGGTGTCGCCCTTCTCGTTATGGGGCACGCCGTAGAGCGAGCAGGCGAAGGTGCGCTCGCCGATGGTGACCAGGCAGGGACGGCGGCGCCAGTGGCCGTTCTTGTCCGTGATCTGATCGGCGCTGGTCACGCCGTAGATCTTGCACAGGCGGGCCGTATCCGCCGCGGTAAGGGGTTCGATGTCGGCATGGTTGAAACCGCTCCAGCGGTGCGCCCACCAGACGATGCCGGTCTTCACGTCGTAGACCTTGAAGTTGGCGCCCTTGGGCATGAGCTGCTGGATGCCGCCGGTGAACCAGTCGATCTTCTCGGCGGGATAGAGGGTGATGGTCAGGTCGCCGGTACCGGAGCCCTCCGGCACAGTGCCGAACAGCGCATGCTGCGTCACGGGGCCGGCAATGCCGTCGGCGGAGAGGCCCTTGTCCTTCTGATAGGCCGTCACAGCCGCCTGCACGCTGCTGTTGTAGATGCTGACGATTTCACCCGAGTAATAGCCCTGATTGCGCAGCTCGGTGACCAGCTTCTCCACCTCCTCGCCGGTGGAGCCCAGGCGCAGGGTGGTATAGGTGGCCTCCTGGCCGGTGGTGGAGCCGCCGGTGCCATTGCCTCCGGAGAGCTCAGAGCCGTCGCTGTTGCAGATCACGATGCAGTCGCTGCGGATATAGCCGCGCTGACCGTCGGGGGTCTTGACCAGATACCAGGTGTAGTTGCGCGCCGTGGTGGGCGTGGCGAGGAAGGGCATGACCACATCCTTGGCCACGCGGGTCAGGATCTTGGAGCCGCCCGCGGTGGAGCGGATGTTCACGTCGCTCATGGTCGTTTTGAGGTAACCCACGGCCACCTCGGGCTGAGGAGTGTTATTGGGGTTGGCCGCGATGTAGGCCTCATACTCCGCCGCGGTCATCACCGCCACGCAGGAGCCCAGCACCCAGACCTCCTTATTCTGGTACACCACGCGGTACCAGGTGGAGCCGCCGGAGGTGGTGGTGTCATTATAGGCCATCACGGTGCCGATGGGCACGTTGAACTCCGCCTTGGCGTCCTTGGACGCGGAAGCGCGCAGGTTCACCGCCGCCACCACCGTCTTGAGGTAGGTGGACACGGAGGGAGTGGGCGTGGCAGCCTCAGGGGGCACGCCATTGCCCGCCAGGTAGCTCTGCTCCTGGGTGGCGGAGAGCTTGAAAGCGCAGTCTCCGCGGACAAAGCCGGTATAATTGTTCACCTTCACGGGATACCAGGTGACGTTGTTGACCGTCTGCACAGAGGCGATCAGGGGCCAGACGGTGCCCTTGTCCAGCTGGGTAATCGTCTTGCCGGCGACGGCGTCGCGCAGGTTGACATTGTTCTTGGTCAGCTGGATATAACCATAGGAAGAAACGGTCGTGCCGCCGCTGCTGGGCGGATTGGTCACCGTGCCGGAGCCCAGGGTCGCGCCCTCGGTGGAGCCATCCGCATTGCAGACCACCACGCAGTCGCCGCGGACGTAGCCGGTGGTGCCGCTGGGGGCCTTGACGGGATACCAGGTGTACTTGCCGCTGGTCACGGTGGAGCCGATCACGGGCACCACGAGGTTCTTATCCAGCTGCTCCTGGGAGCGTCCGGCGGGGCTGGTGCGCAGGTTCACGCCGGTGACGGTCATCTTCACATAGCCGTAAACCACCGTCTCGCTGGTGCTGCCGCCCGTGGAGGGCTGCTGAACCACGCCGGAGGTGGAGCCATCCGCATTGCAGACCTGCACGCAGTCGCCGCGCAGGTAGCCGCGCATGCCATTGTAGCTCACATAATACCAATCATAGCCGCCGCTGCTGACCACGCCGCCCACGCAGGGGACGACCACATTCTTGTCCACCTGGGTGATGGTCTCGCCCGCGGGCTTGAGGCGCAGGTTCACGCCGCCCTTGGTGGTGATCACATAGCCGGTCACAGATTCCGGCCCGGGGGTCGCCGCGGGAGCCGCCGTCACAGGCATGCCCTCCGCCGTCACCGTCTGCACGGTATCATTGCGGACGTAGTACTTGAGGCCGCCGTACTCCACATTGTACCAGGTGAACTTGCCCTTGCTGATGGGAGAACCGTAATAGGGCAGAATTTCGCCCTTTGTCTCCCACTGCATGACCACGTCGCCCGCAGGCTCATTGCGCAGGTTTGCGCTGGAGAGAATCAGCTGCACATAGCCATTGACCACAGAGGGCGCCGCCGTGGGAAGCGCCACGGAGCCGCCGGCAGTCATGCCTCCGCTGGTAGCGCCGCCGGTCACGCCATTGCTCTGCTGCCACTGCGCCACTTCCTCCGCGGTCATCACCTTAAAGAAGTCGCCGTGGATATAGCCGATATAGGTGCGGCCGTTGTTGTTGGGATGGGTGGAATTCACGTTGTACCAGGTGATGCCGCCCTTCTCCTCCACGTCAAGGATTTCCACCACAAAGCCCGTGTCCACCTTGAACCAGTAGACCGAGGATGTGCTGGGCTGACGGCGCACCTTCACGCCATCCGCCGTCACATAGCCGTAGGCGGCTGTTGCGGTGGTATCGGCGGATTCAGCCTGCGCCGTGCCCGCCCAGTTCAGATTCACCGGCACGACAGAAATCGCCAGCGCCAAAGCCAGCATCATCGTGATGACCTTTTTCCAACCCTGCTTCATCAACGGTTCACCTCAGTTAAACTTGCATGCGCCGCCCCAAAAAAGCTGCGGCGGGACGCCTGCTTTCATTTTATTACAGATTTATTACAATGTCAAGCACAGCGGCCGGACATGGGAATAATTCTCTTCTGCACACAAATGAAAACCGGCGCAATTGTCCAGTATTCCGAAATTGGATTTCGCCGCCGCTTCATGGAATTCCTGCCTGCCCGCCCAGAATATCCTGTATCTTTACAGATGTTTCTGCCAAAAAGGGAAAACCCCGCCCCGGAAGCCCTCCGGAACGGGGTCATGCGGCCTTTTGGGTTTTACTTGCTCTGCACAGCGCTGTTGAGCGCCTCCATGACCGCATTGGAGGTCACGGTGGCGCCGGACAGCACATCCACGCCTTCGCCAGCGGTGAAGGGGGCAGCCTTGCCGATGAACTGCGCCGCAAAGGCCTCATCCTCGCCGCAGCGGGTGCCAAGGCCCTGGGTCTCGCCAGCGGACTCAATGGTCAGGGTCGCGATGGTACCGTCCTCGTTCAGCGTCACCTTCACGGTCACGTCGGACTGGTAGCCCTTCGCCGTCGCGGTCAGCTCCTCAGCAGCAGGAGTTTCCACAGCAGCCTCCTCCGGGTGGAACAGGGAGGTCAGCGCCTCAATCACGGCATTGGAGGTCACCGTCGCGCCAGTCAGCACATCAGCAGTGAAGGGAGCCTTCTGGCCAATGAACTGCGCCGCAAAGGCCTCATCCTCGCCGCAACGGGTGCCGAAGCCCTGGGTCTCCCCAGCAGACTCGCTCACCAGCGTCGCAATGGTGCCGTCCTCGTTCAGCGTCACTTTCACGGTCACGTCGGACTGGAAGCCCTTCGCAGTGGCGGTCAGCTCCTCAGCGGTGGAAGCTTCCTCGGCAGCAGCCTCCTCCGCAGGGAACAGAGAGGTCAGCGCCTCGATCACCGCATTGGAGGTCACAGTCGCGCCAGTCAGCACGTCGGCGGTAAAGGGAG
>JAFURI010000017.1 GCA_017471885.1 Clostridia bacterium
AAAGCTGCTGAGCTTGTAGTTGATGTCAGGATAGCTGCTGCCCGTCTCAATCGTAAAGAAATCAAGGAAATTGTCCTTGCTCAGCGGCACATAGCCGTATACAGGCGTTGCCGTGGGAGCGGCTGTGGGGACAGCGGTGGGTTCCGGGGCGGGTTCGGTCACGTCGATGGTGATCAGATACGCCCCGTCTTCCAGTGTATAGTCCACGCCGCAGCTGCTCAGGAAGGCCTGCAGCGGCACATACACCGCGCCGTTTATGACCTTTGGCGGCAGATACACGCTGGCCTCGTCAAAGAAGGCTGCACGGATGCCGTTGACCGTTACTGCCAGCGAGGATGCATCCGCCGTCACGTTCAGCTGCAGGCTCTCGCCTATGGCGACGGCGGGAACGTACACCAGCCCGTTATCTTCCATCACGGGCAGATAGGCTCCGGCCTCGTCAAAAAATGCGGTGCGCACGCCGTTGATAATAACGGGTGCGGCGCTCTGGGCAGGTTCGGCCAGCACAAGGGTGCTCGTCATCAGAAGGAGAACTGTCAGGAAAAGGGCTGCAAGCTTTTTCAGCATCATAGGCGACCTCCAGATGGATTTGATTCTATTCTACCGCATATCCGGCGGAAAGGCAATTATTGTCTTTCGCATGGGTGAGGCAGGGGAGGAGGGCTGCAGGGAAAAACCGCCTGTACAGACGCATTGGCTGACTGTACAGGCGGTTCCTTTTGTGTGGATTGCTTACGGAGCCGGATCTGGCGCGGGGCAGAATCATACTGTCCTGCGCTTCCGGTTCTTCGCGGTGAGCGCAAGCATGCCGGCAAGGCTGATGAAGCACGTTGCCAGCAACAGGCCGGTACGGGATTCGTCACCGGTCTCGGGCAGAGGCGACAGGATCTGCAGCGTGAAGACCGGGCTGTCCGCATAGAGCGTACCGCGTGGAGCGGCGCTGTCGCAGGGGTTTCGTAGGTGGATTCGTTTGCGCCGCTGACGGGGAGGAAGGTCTCGCCGCCGTTGAAGATGAGTTCTCTGTTGGCGTTCAGCCTTTCCGGCTGTTTATATGGATCAGGATTTGCCGACAGCGCGGGCGCTGCCGGAATCAAGCAGCAGAGCAGGATGAGGACTGCGGTCAGAAGGATCTTCGTCATCGTTCTTCCTCCAGACGGTTGATGGAATGTGCTGAAATACCGGCGGGATGAAGCAGGCCTGCATCGCGGCATGAGCGTCCGCTCCATTCCATCAAATGGGGCACAGTAAATCCATGATATTGTAACAAATATGAAGCGGCTTTTTCGGCGCTGCGTAAAATTGTCCATTTTTGCGCAAATTTTGCTCAGCAATTCCTTCGGGATGCATGCTATAATCATCGTGGAGTAATTTATCCATGAGGTGACGTACATGAGAATTTCGGTTTGCGAGGATGACGCGTTCTGCCGGGCGCAGCTTGAAGACGTGCTTGCAGAATACAGCAGGCATAACGTCCATCAATCCATTGCGTTCTCAGTCTACGGGCATGCGGAGGATTTGCTGGAGGCTGCGCAGCGGAAGG
>JAFURI010000001.1 GCA_017471885.1 Clostridia bacterium
CGTTTAATCCTTTATTACTCTCGATCAGGTTTCCCTAATCGCAAGTCACTCATTCGGAATTACTGTCTTCCTATTTTGTTTGCGTTATCTTTTTCTGTATCGTTTTCAAGGTTCGGTGCTGTGCTCTCGCGAGTCAGCTTGCACATAATATCACGCTTCTCCCCTTTTGTCAACACCTTTTTTCACTTTTTTCGAACTTTTTTCGGAACTTTTTTGTAACACGAATGTAACACTTCAGATCGACAAAAGCCGTTCGGATATATCCGAACGGCTTCAAAGAATTACCCAGTTTTCCTTCGGCTCTTTATTCGAGCACAGCCAACACCGTCACCAGATCCGCCAGCGCATTGGTCAGGGCGGTCTGCTGATCGCTGGTCACCATGCCAGTAATCAGCCTGTTGTAATAATCGTCAATGATGCTGTAGAGATTGACGAACACGTCGTTGCCGACAAGATACCGGCCCTCCAGACTGAGATTCAGCTGGTTGATGGTATCCATGGCATAGACGTAGCTGCGGATCCTGCCCAGCGTAGCCGAGCTGGATGCGCCCGCCGTGCGGGACAGCGCGGAGGTCAGCTCCAGCGCATCGTTGCACTCCGTCTGCATACGCCGCACATAAGTGGTATGGGATTCGGTCTGATAATTCATCGCCCGGCCGCCGAAGACCGCAAGCACGATCACCGCAACCAGCAGCAGCAGCGTCACTATATTCCTGATCCGGTTCACCATCCGGCTTCCTCCGGTCTGCACAGGGCCCGCCGCACGGGAAGTATATCGCTGATACATCTTTCTATATCCTCCTGGGATTTTGTTTGCACGCAAAGTCATCATATCACTTTTTTCCGATTCCGTAAAGGCGAACATGCACATTTTACGCCCGCGTGATTTTTCTTCTTCCGCATAGAAGTTCCGCACACCGGGCATGCTTTCATCACCATCACGGAGGTGACAACCATGCTCAGGCCCCTGATCTGTACGCTGATGCTTCTCCAGACGCTCTGCACCGGATTGAACGAACCATCCTTCAGAACCTACACTGCCATGAAGACCGGCGTGTTGCTTCGCCTCCACGTTATCGCGCAGGACGATACCGACGCCATGCAGGCGCTGAAGCTGACCGTCCGCGACGCAGTACAGGAGACCTTCGCCGCCCTGCCCCGCGATCCCGCCGATACCATGCTTGTCTCTGCACAGAAGGTTTTGCCGGCGCTGACGCAGGCTGCCCGGGATTCCGCCGCAGCGCAGGGGTTCGAGGGATCCGTCGCCGTGGAGCTGGGCTGGTTTGATTTCGACCGGCGCGAGCTGGACGGGCTTTCCCTGCCGGCCGACCGGTATCCCGCGCTGGTGATCCGTCTCGGCGAGGCCCGCGGACGCAACTGGTGGGGCGTGCTTGATCCATCCGGCGCCGCTGCCTGTGCAGCTCTGCCCGGCGAAGAAGGCTGGGACTGGTCCTTCGAGGGCTTTCTCGCCGCGCTGCGGCAATTCATGCTGAATGGGGGCGAATACGTTGGGTAAGCGGATCACGCTGGCGCTGCTGATACTTGCTTTGCTGCTCCCGGCGCTGCCATCCTCCGGCGCAGTGCTTGCCTGGGGCAGCCGGGGCGAACAGGTGGCGCTGATTCAGCAGCGTCTCAGGCAGTGGGGATATCTCTCCTCCGAGGCCGACGGCGTATTCGGACAGGCTACCTACGACGCAGTCAAAGCCTTTCAGCGCAAAAACGGCCTGACTGCCGACGGGCGGGTGGGACGCGCCACCGCCGAAGCGCTGGGCGTATCCCTGACCGGCGGCACGCTGTCTGCCGATCTGTGGCAGGAAACCGAGCTTTCGCTGCTGGCGAGACTGGTCAGCGGCGAAGCCCGGGGCGAGCCATACGTGGGACAGGTAGCGGTAGCGGCGGTGGTGCTCAACCGGGTGAGGCACGACGGCTTTCCTGATACCATCAGCGGCGTGATTTTCCAGTCCGGCGCCTTTGACGCTGTTTGGGACGGTCAGTTTGATATGGAGCCCACCGACGCCTCCCGCCGCGCCGCCCGCGACGCCATGAACGGCTGGGATCCCACCGGCGGATGTATTTACTACTATAATCCCCGGACCGCCACCAATCAATGGATCTGGACACGGCAGGTGCAGCTGACCATTGGTCAGCACGCCTTCGCCATCTGAGGTGGTTATGAGTCGCCGAATTCTGATTCCGATTCTTGTGCTGATGCTGATCGCATCCTCCGTCCTCACGCTGCGGCAGACCCAGCGGCTCCGCCGGGCGCAGCTGATTGCGGATGAACAGGCCCTCGCCGCGCTGAATCAGGCCGCTGAGGAAATGCAGTCCCTGACGCTTTCCCTGGAGAAGCTGACGCTCTCCGCCCACGCGGCCCATCAGGCCCGGCTGCTCCATGCGGTAGCCCTGTCCGCCGGAGACGTGCAGCAATGTCTGGCCGCCCTGCCCCTGGAGCAGGACGCAGCCGCGGGCGCTATGTCGCTGATGGGCCAGCTTCAGGCTGAAGCATCGTCGCTGCTGCCGTCCCTCACCCGCGCTGCACTGACCGACGACCAGCGCAGCGCCCTGCAGCAGCCTCTTGCCCTCTGCTCCAGACTGTCCAGCCAGCTTTCCCTGCTGCGTGATGAAAACGCTCCCGCAGCCGACGCGCTGCTGAACGAGGATTATCCTCTGCCCGAAGTACGTCCTCCGGCCAGCCCCCGCGGACTGCCTGATCACACAGTCACCCGTGAGGCCGCCCGGGAGGCCGCCCGCAGCCTTGCCCCCGGCAGCGTGCTGAGCGTGGAGGACGCGCCCGACGCTTCCGGCGTGCTGCCCGCCTACGGCTTCACCGTGAAGACGGAGGATCTGCAATTGAACATGGAGATCACCTGCCAGGGCGGCAAGCTCCTATGGATGATGCCGGAAACGGCAGGCTTTTCCCCGCAGCACACGGCGGAGGAATGCGTTGCCGCAGCCCTCGCCTTTCTGGATCAGCACGGCTTCGGATCTGCCGAAGCGGTATATCTGCAGCAGTATGACGGCTTGTGCGTGGTGGCCGCAGCGCCGCTGCAGGACGGCGTGCTGCTCTATCCGGATCTGCTGACGGTGCAGGTGCGCATGGATACGCTGGATACCGCCGGGCTGGAGGCGCGCAGCTACTGGACAAATCACACAACGCGAACGCTTTCAACCCCCGCGCTGACCGCAGACGATGCGTTCAGCGCCCTCGCGGGCGAGCCTGTACGGCGAAACGAGCGGCTGTGCGTTATTCCCGCCGGAGACGGCGAGGCATTATGCTGGCAGTGCACGGTGGAAAAGGAAGGCGATACCTACCTCATCTATGTGGATGCAGCCACCGGAGAGGAGAAGGCCATCCGCAAGGTAATTCCGCTGGACAACGGCTTCACCGAAGCCTGACAAAACAGGAGGCGCCATGATCTACTGTCAGCTGAACGGACGGGTTCAGCTTCCGCTCCGCAAGCCGCTGTCGCTGGGACAGGTCGCGCTGACCCTCGCCCCCGCCTCCGCGGATCATCTTCCGCTTCCCTGCCCGGACAAGCCCGGCGTGTGGCGCGTTACGCCCATCCACCTGACGCAAGCGCTGCAGCAGGCCTTCCCCGGGGAAGAAATCACCTTTCTGGGCGCGCCGGTCTGCTATGTGCACAGAATCCGCAGCCACGTCCGGGATCCCTTCCGGCTGCTCCGCACCGCCGCCGCGTTTCTGATTCTGTTTGTGGGCAGCGCGCTTGGGCTGGCATGGTTCCACAGCGACGTGGACATGCCCCGTGCCCAGCTGATGGTCTACCAGCTGGTGACTGGGCAGGAGGCGGAGGATCCGCGCCGGATTACCATCCCCTACGTCGTCGGCGTGGCGGCAGGGGTAGCGATATTCTACGCCCTGCCCTCCGGGAGCCGCTCCACCCCCATGGAGGTGAAGCTCAGCGCCTACCTCTCCTCCATGGAGGAAACCGAAGGGCAGGATATCCCCCGTGATTCCTGATATCCCCTCCCTGCTCATCGGCCTGTGCACCGGCGCGACCATGGCGGTGTCCGTCAGCAGCGTGTGGCTGGTACTGATGATCCCCGCCCGCATTCAGGACAGGCTGCGCGCCGCCTCATCCCGGCTGATGACCCTCGCCCTGTGGCTCGGACTGACGCTGTGCGCCGCAAACAACGCGCTGGGCTTCTCCCTGCGTCTGCCCCGGATTCTGGGCAGCGGGGCGCTGCTGCTGGGCGGCATGTTCGTGGGGATGCTGGCCTCCGCGCTGGGCGAGATTCTGGAGGCCGCTCCGGTGCTGATGCGCCGCTTCCGTCTGGGCGACGTGTCCCTTGGCTTCAGGTGGGTTCTGCTGCTGGGCAAGATGCTCGGCGCCGTTGTCGCATCGCTGGTTTTCACGTTGTAGCGGAGGTGCATTATATTGGAAGAAAACCGTTTTCTGACCCCTGCGCATATTCTCTCCCGTCAGCCCGTTCCCGGCGACCGGGAGAGCCGTTTTCCCGCGCCGCAGGACAGAACGATGAACCATCCAAGAAAGGAGAACGCGCATGTTTGACAAAAATTCCAAACCCAGCCCGAAGCGTCAGGCACAGCTGGACCGCTATAAGCAGCTGGTGGATCGGATTTCCCCGAAATCCGCCCTCGGGCAGGGACTCTTCCGCGCCTGGTGGGTAGGCGGCTTTATCTGCATGCTGGGGCAGATCTTTCTGGAGATCGGCAGAGGCCCGCTGGGGATGATCAATTCAGCCGCCTCCACCTTCGCATCCACCTGCATTGTGTTCCTCACCGCGCTGCTGACAGGCCTTGGCGTATTTGACAAAATCGGCCAGTACGCCGGTGCAGGCGCGTTTGTCCCCATCAGTGGCTTCGCCAACGCCATGGTATCCCCTGCCATGGAGTTCCGCCGGGAGGGACTGGTGCTTGGACTGGGCGGCAAGCTGTTCACCATCGCCGGGCCTGTGCTGGTCTGGGGCGTAAGCGCCTCGGTGGCGGTAGGTATCATCTACGCTCTCATTACGCTGTAACGGAGGACTCTATGCCCGACACCATTGAACTGAAGAACCGTCCCCGCCTCATTGCCGGAGCCGCCATCGCCGGCAAGAAGGAAGGCGAAGGCCCGCTGGGCGGCGTATATGATAAAATCATCGCGGACGATCTGTTCGGTGAGGAATCCTGGGAAAAGGCCGAAAGCCGCTTCTACTACACCGCTGCCAGAACCTGTCTGGAAAAAGGCGGAATTACCCCCGAACAAACTGACGTGCTGCTGGGCGGCGATCTGCTCAACCAGATCATGTCCGCTTCCATGGCAGCCAGAGAGCTGCATATTCCCTTTCTCGGCCTGTACGGAGCCTGCTCCACCATGGCGGAGAGCCTGTGCATCGGGGCCATGCTGACAGACGGGGGATACGTCGGCCACGCGCTATGCGCCGCCAGCAGCCACTTTTGCTCGGCCGAGCGGCAGTACCGCTTCCCGCTGGAATACGGCTGTCAGCGCACGCCCACCGCCCAGTGGACGGTTACCGGCGCAGGCGCTGCGCTCCTCTCCGGTGATCCTTCGCAGCCCGCCCTGTGCGTTTGCACCCATGTGACCATCGGCAGAGTCACCGATATGGGCATAGCCGACGCCAACAACATGGGCGCCGCCATGGCTCCCGCAGCGGCGGACACCCTTCGCCGTCACTTTGAAGATACAGGCCGCAGCGCCGTCGATTACGACCTGATCATCACAGGTGATCTGGGGCAGGTTGGCCACGACATTCTGATGGAGTTGATGCAGCAGCAGGGCCATCCGCTGGATGCATCCCGCTACATGGACTGCGGACTGGAGGTCTTCGACCGCGAGACTCAGGACGTGCATGCCGGCGGCAGCGGCTGCGGCTGCTCCGCCATTGTGCTGTGCAGCGAAATTCTGCGCCGTTTCCAGGCAGGAGAAATCCGCCGTGTATTGTTCATGGCCACCGGCGCATTGCTTTCCACCACCACCAGCCAGCAGGGCGAAACCATTCCTGGCGTGGCCCACGCTATCGTACTGGAGGCCGATGCATGATAAAGCTCTTTCTTTCCCTGCTGAAGGCCTTCGCTGTGGGCGGTACCATCTGCGCCTTCGGCGAACTGCTTGTGCTCAAGACCAAGCTGACCCCCGCCCGCATTCTGGTAGGTTACATCGTCGCAGGGGTCATTCTCAGCGCCGTGGGACTCTACGGTCCGCTGGCACAGTTTGCCGAAGCGGGCGCCACTATCCCCCTGACCGGCTTCGGCCATGCGCTGGTCACCGGCGTGAAACACGCCGTGCAGGAGATCGGCTTCATGGGCGTTTTCACCGGCGGACTGACCAGCACGTCTGCCGGCATCACCGCCGCCGTTTTCTTCGGTACGCTCGCCGCCATGTGCTTCAAGCCCCGCCCGAAGGAATAATTTCCCTTGCATATACGCCTCCTGTCGTGTACAATGTGCAGCAGGTAACTTTTGTCAGGAGGTGCGTTTATGCAGTACAGACCCGACCGTCAGGGCAACCCCATCTCCCTGCTGGGCTTCGGGTGCATGCGTCTGCCCATGACCATGGGCCGCATCCACATGCAGGAGGCTGAAAAGCAGATCATGGCCGCCATTGAGCGCGGCGTGAACTATTTCGACACGGCCTATATTTATCCCGGCAGCGAAAGCGCGCTGGGGGAGATCCTTGAAAAAAACGGCGTGCGCGACCGTGTCCGCATCGCCACCAAGCTTCCTCATTACCTCATCCGTACCCGCGAGGGGCTGGACAAGCTTTTCAGCGAAGAGCTTCGCCGCCTGCGCACGGATCATGTGGATTATTACCTCATGCATATGCTCACCGACGTACAGACGTGGGAACGGCTGCAGGAGCTGGGCATTACGGAATGGCTGGAGGAGAAGAAGCGCGCAGGCCAGATCCGTCAGGTGGGCTTCTCCTACCACGGCAGCAGCGACATGTTCTGCCGCCTTGTGGATGCTTTCGACTGGGACATGTGCCTGATCCAGTACAACTACATGGACGAGCACTCCCAGGCCGGACAGAAGGGCCTGCGCTACGCCCACGGAAAGGGCCTGCCGGTTTTCATCATGGAGCCGCTGCGGGGCGGCAAGCTGGTCAGCCATCTTCCGGAGGAGGCGCGGCGGATTTTCTCTTCCCATCCGGTACAGCATACCCCGGCCCAGTGGGCCTTCCGCTGGCTGTGGAACCAGAGCGAGGTCACCTGCGTGCTTTCCGGCATGAACAGCATGGACATGGTGCTGGACAACATCGAAACCGCCTCCTCCGTCTCCGCCGGAGAGCTGACGGAGGCTGATCAGTCCATGCTGCAGCGGGTGATCGCCGCCATCAATGCCCGCATGAAGGTGGGCTGCACCGGCTGCGGCTACTGCATGCCCTGCCCCAAGCATGTGGATATCCCCGGCACCTTCGCCGCCTACAACAGGCGGTATGCGGAGGGCAAGTTCTGGGGCACGGTGGATTACGTCATCTGCACCGCCCTGCGTAAGAATTCCTCCGCCGCGTCCTGCTGCGTCGGCTGCGGCAAATGCGAGCAGCACTGCCCGCAGCACATCAGCATCCGCAAGGAGCTGGAAAACGCCCGCAGGGAGCTGGAAGGCCCCGTCTACAAGACCGTGCGGAAGGTCGCCGAAAAGTTCGTTCATTTCTGATTGTCAAAAAGCCGTGCTTTCCTTTATGAAGGAAAGCACGGCTATTGCGTTTTTTCTGTCAGCGACGTTTGCGGTAATCCTTAGGCTTTTCGCCCGTGTGCCTGGCGAAGGTCTGGGAGAAATAGCGGATGTCCGTGAAACCCACCCGCTGGCTGATCTCATAAACCATCAGATCCGTCTGCAGGAGCAGACGCTTGGCCTCGGTCATACGCACGCGGGTGAGATAATCCTTATAGCGCACACCCACCTTCTGATGAAAGAAGGAAGAAAAGTAATTGGCGTTCATGGCGAAGGTTTCACTCATGTGCTCCAGCGTCAGATCCTCGCCGTAGTGTACAGCGATATACTCCTTGATCCGGTCGATCATCGAATCCTCCGCAGGCGCGGCGGAGGCAGGCAGGTTCAGCCTTGCCCGACAAGCTTCAAACGCCGCTGGAATCTGCCGGGTGGACGTCAGCGGCCCCTCCGTCACATGATTGAAGGGACAAGCCATGGCGCCCTCGATCATCCTGCTGCACTCTGACGCCAGCCGCGCCGCCCGCGTAGCGCAATCCTCCTTCTCGCCGTATACCACAGCGCACAGGTAGTCACCCTTCGGAAACGCCACGCAGCCCTGCGCCGCCAGATACGCTTCCGCCTTGCTGATGGCAGAAAAGTGCTTCAGGCCGTCCGCAAGACGGCTGTTTGCCTCCTGCAGCGCCAGATGAAAGCACACGAGGCAGAAGGGCCGGTCGTCCGAGGGCAGCGTATGTGGAAAATGCTCCTGCTCCTCGCTCTCCAGCGCCTGCATATGCTTCTGCAGCCGGTTCTGTTCCGCCCGCGCCCGATGCTCCCGGCCAATCCGGGTCAGCTCGCTCTCCAGTGCGGAAGCCTCCACCGGCTTGAGCAGATAGCTCTTCGCCCCCAGCTGCAGCGCCTCCTGCGCGTAATCAAAACTGCGGTAGCCGCTGAGGAACACCACGCTGGTGGCAATCTGCTCCTCCCGGATCAGCCTCAGCAGTTCCAGGCCGTTGAGATCCGGCATGGCAATATCACTGATCACAGCCTCCGGGCGATGCTGCCGCAGCAGTCTGAGCGCATCATATCCGCTGCCGGCCGTCAGCACCTGCGTGTATCCCAGCGACTGATAATCCAGCAGATGGGCAAGTCCCCGAACGATGATCGGCTCGTCATCCACAATCAGCAGCTTCATGCTTTTCCTCCGATTTCTGATATGGCAGACACAGCACAACCGCCGTGCCCACACCGCTCTGGCTCTCCACCTCCAACCCGTAGGGCTTGCCGCAGGCCAGGCGGATACGGTCATGCACGTTCTTCATACCGATAGAGCGGGATCCGTCGCTGCTCTGCTGAGGCGCCACGTCCCCCTCCAGCTTCTGCCGCAGAGACTGCAGCTGATCACCATCCATGCCCCGGCCGTTGTCCATCACGGTGATGCGCAGCACCCCGTCGCTCTTTCGGGCGCAGATACTGATGGATCCGCCGCCCAGAGGACGAAGACCGTGCTGTACTGCGTTTTCTACAATGGGCTGCAGGGTCATCTTGAGGATCAGACACTGAGCCAGTTCCGCCGGGCAGTCAATCTGCAGGGACATTTCTCCGTAGCGCAGCGACACCAGCGACACGTATTCCCGGATCATGTCCACCTCCGTCAGCAGCGGCACCCGCTCGTGCCTCTCGCCGATGACGTACTGCAGCTGCCTGACCAGAGACAGTGTCATCTGCGCGGTGGCCTCGTCCTGATGCGCAAGACTGCTCATGCGCATTACCTCCAGCGTATTGTAGAGGAAATGCGGATGGATCTGCATCTTCAGCGCCTCCAGCTCCGCCTCCTTCTGACGGATGGAGGCTACATAGCTTCGCTGAATATGAGCGTCCAGATCCTCCACCATCTGGTTGAAGCCCAGGGACAGGAGGCTCAGCTCATCATCGCCGTATACCGGCGCGCGGGCGGCGAGATCGCCTTCCCTCACGCGATCCATCTGCGCCAGAATCCGGCTGACCGGTCTGGCCACATGCCGGGAGGACATCACCGTGGCCAGAAGCATCACCAGCAGGGCAATGCAGGTAATCATCAGCAGATTCTGCTGCAGGGCATGCAGTTCGCTCATAAGCAGCGCTTCGTCCAGATGATAGCAGATGCGCCACGAAGCAGAGGGAATATTCTCCGTCAGCACCTTCACATTGTCACTTGCAGGCGCGGTACGGATCCGGCCGATCTTTCCCGCATCGCTGGCATATATGATCAGATCATTTTCGTCCACCACGAACAATTCGCCTGTTTCAGCCCAGTCGTAGGCTCCGAAGGCGTCCTCAAAAACGCTGTAATCCATATCCAGCATCATCACGCCCAGAATCACCTCACGCTCGGGCAAATGATACAGCGACAACAGCGGACGGCAAAAGGAAATTACCTTGACGCCGCTGCGGAAAAAATAATCCTCCGTATGCGGATCAGATACGGTAAGGCTTCGGGGATGCTCCAGCGCCTCCTGCACAAAGGGAAGGGACAACATGTCATATCCGTTTTTCAGATTCTTGGTCGCCGGGCGGCCATAGGCATAGACCTCGTCGTTTACCAGATCAATGAACAACACGTTGTGCAGAAAATCGCTGCTGTCCAGAATTCCACCCACATACTGGCGCATCCGGCTTTGAGCCGATGCGCTTCCCGTGAGGATATCCTCAATACCCACTGTCACGCCGCCGTAGTTGGTGCGGTACAGGTACATGCGCTCGGTCATATCCGTCAGGGCGTGGATGCGGGAGTCCAGATTGTCACCCACCAGATGGATCATCTGGGAGAGCCGGGTTTCCGCGTCCTCCTCCATGGCGTCGGATACACGGGTCAGGGTCATCATGGACACAAAGACAAAAGGAATAAAGGCCGCAAAGAAGAATATCAGCATCATGCGGACGGAAAGAGTCTTTGGCAAAAAACGGCGCAGCTTCTGCATCAGTCATCGCCTCCATCTGCATCATACCCGACGATCTGGAGAAATTCAATACAGTTTCACACATATCTGAACTTTTTCGCAGTTTCTTCAGAAGTTTACCGCTCACGGGCACCATGATTATTATCCTATAATGTAACCAACAAAGCCGGCAAACCCGGCAAAACGATTTAAGGAGGAATCCCATCATGAAGCGACTGATTGCTCTGCTGCTGTCCCTGATGATGCTTATCGGCGCTGTGCCCGCCATGGCTGATCAGGTCCTGCCCAGCGACGACGTCGAGCTGACCTTCTTCTGCGGCAACGGCGACGTGAAGTTCAACGAGGTCATCGAAACGCTGATCGCCAAGTTCGAGACCGAGTATCCCATGATCGACGTTGTGAACGTGACCCCCACCTCCACCTCCTTCTCCGAGGGCCTGAAGAGCCTGGACGCCGTGGGCGAGTTCCCGGATCTGATGGAAGCCCGTGACGTGCCCATGTGGGCCCGCGCCGGCAAGATTGCCGAAGTGGATCCCGAGCTGATCGCTCTGGTGAACAATCCCCCTTCCTTCAACGGCAAGTACTACTGCGTGCCCTCTAAGTCCGACGCTCCTCTGGGCTTCTTCTACAACAAGGCCTACTTCGACGAGAAGAATTTTGAAGAGCCCAAGACCTATCAGGAGTTCCTGGATCTGTGCGAAGCCATCAAGGCTGACGGCAAGATGGCTCCCATCGTTGTGGGCGCCGCCGACATCTGGCACGTGGGCTTCTCCTGGATGACCTGGTACATCAACTACGTCACCAACACCGATCCCGATTTCGTCAAGCACCTGTACACCGGCGAAGCCAAGTGGACTGACGACTACGTGGTGGAAGCCTTCACCAAGTACGCCGACATCTACCACAAGGGCTATGTGGAAGAGGGCTTCATGTCCACCGCCGACAGCCAGATCGCTTCCTTCCTGGTGACCGGCAAGGCCGCCATGTTCATCTCCGGCTCCCACATGGTCGCCAACATCAAGGATGCTGATCCTTCCTTCGAGTTCGGCTGGTTCCCCCTGTACAACGAAGACGGCGCTCTGAACACCTGGGGCGGCGCCGGCCTGAACGGCTGGATGTACTCCGTGGACTGCGCTGCTGACGAGGACAAGCTGATCGCCGCCAAGCTGTGGATCGACTTCTTTATGCGCGACGACAACTACACCTACTACTGCACCAGCATGTCCATGCTGCCCGTGACCAACGCGGAAGTTGACTTCGGCGAGCACGTGAACGAGATGATCGCTGTGCAGAAGGCCTCCGAGACCGTCGAGCCCGGCTGGAACTCCAAGTGGGGCGAGAACGAAATCCCCACCGCTTTCCGCAACTTCGCCTACAAGATCGCTCAGGAATGGGCCACCGGCTCCAAGACCATCGAACAGGGCCTGCAGGAAATGCAGACCGAATGGGACGTACAGGCTCAGACCTTCAACCCCGTAACCGGCGTGGGCATCGTGGTTGAGTAATCCCCAGTCTTGATTCCGCCCGCGGTGGCTCGCGCAGCGTCGCGTGAGCCCCGCGGGCTTTCCATTCCCCTCTCATTTTGACAAAGGAGGCGCAGCTATGCAGTCTGCTATCGCCGCCACGGCGAAGAAAAAGGGCTCCTGGCAGCATATCATCCGCCTGGCGATGGCCATGTTTCTGGTGCTATGCTTCCTGATGCCCATGTTCCAGATCAGCGCATGGAAGAACGTATCTCTCAAAAACGGCCTGAACGGCAACGGCATCACCATGCTTTCCGCTGCCATCGAGCTGGATGATGAACTGCAGACCATCGTGCGTAAGGGCAAGCTTCCCGAGGGAGTAACCTCCCCCGTCCGCGAAGCCGCCCAACCCCTGTATCTCACCGGCGCAGCCACCCTGCTGGGCCTTGCCGCCGCCTTCCTCATGTTCCTGATGTGCTTTGCCGAGAATCTGGGCGTAAATCTGGCAAAGACGCGCCGCATTCTCTTTACCGTGCTGGCTCTGCTGACGGCTGCGCTGATGACCGCCGGCATGTGGAATTTCCAGCTTTTCGCCCAGACCATCCGCGACGCCGCCGCCAACACGGATGACACCTTCTCCCGCATCACCAAGAAGCTCTATCAGGGCGACGCCGTGCCTGCCATGAGCGTGACGCCCTGGGCCATGCTGGGCGCCGTGGGCATGCTGGTGATGGCCGCACTGCAGTGGCTGCCTGAAAAGAAGGGCGCGCTGCATCGCAACCTTCTGTGGTTCGTGGTGCCCGCACTGACGATGTATTCCTGCTTCGTCATTCTCCCCGCCGTATCCAGCGTGTATCTGGGCTTTACCTCCTACGACGGCGTGACCGAAGCCTCCATGCGCTTCATCGGCTGGGACAACTACAAAAACATTTTCGAATCCGCCCGTTTCCACTCCGCCACCTTCAACACCATCCTCATCGCCGCCGCCTTCACCGTGCTGGTGAACGTCATTGCGCTGGCCATGGCTGTGGCGGTGGACAAGGTACGCTGGTGCAAGAACATTTTCCGTTCCACCTTCTACCTGCCGGTGCTCATTTCCGGCATCATCGCCGGCTTCATCTGGCGCATCATGTTCAACTACTCCTTCGGCGTCATCAACTTCGCGCTCAACGCCATCGGCCTGGGATCGGTGAAATTCATCGACACCATGCCCAACGCGCTTCTTTCCATCATCTTCGTGCTGCTGTGGAAGAACGCAGGCTACTATATGATCATTTATCTTGCCGCCCTGCAGGGCATCTCCACCGATCTGCTGGAGGCCGCCAGCATCGACGGCGCCAACGGACGGCAGACCTTCCGCCATGTGACGCTGCCCATGCTGGCCGGTTCCTTCACCATCAACCTGACGCTGGCGCTGATCAACGGCCTCAAGGTCTACGATGAGATCGCCATCCTCACCAACGGCGGCCCGGGCTTCTCCACCGAGACCATCACCTACATGGTATACAAGGTGGCCTTCGGCGAGATGCGTCAGGGCTACGGTACCGCCATGGCCGTTATCCTGTTCATCATCATTCTGGTGATGGGCGGCTTCCAGTCCACCATGCTCCGCAAGAGGGAGGTGCAGCTGTAATGTCCAAAGAGAAAGCTGTCCGCAGCCGTATCCGACCCGGTCAGGTCGCGCTGTTCCTTTTCCTGACCGTGCTGGCGCTGCTCTTTGTCTCGCCCCTGTTCATCAGTTTCATGTCCGCCTTCAAGACCAACGGCGAAATCCTCAAGGATCCCATCGCGCTGCCCAGTGGCTTCTACACCGGCGGCTTTGAATACCTCTTCGCCAAGACGGACTTCCCCAAGGCCTTCTTCCACAGCATGTTCCTGACCATCGTGTCCGAAACGCTGATCATTGCCGTCATCCCCATGGGCGCCTACGGTATCGCCCGCACCCGGACCAAGCTATCCACTGCCATTTACACCTTCTTCCTTGCGGGCATGATGATCCCCTTCCAGGCGTACATGGTGGCGCTGTTCCGCCAGCTGAACGTACTGGGCCTGTTCGGCACACTGGCCGGCCCCGTGGTCATCTACGTGGCGGGCGCGTCGGGCTTCGGCACGCTGCTTTTCACCTCCTTCGTTTCCGGCATCCCGCAGGAGATCGAGGAGGCCGCGCAGATCGACGGCTGCTCCGCACTTCGCACCTTCTGGCAGATTGTGTTCCCGCTGCTCAAGCCCTGCACCGCCTCCATGGTCATCCTCAACGGTCTGGGTATCTGGAACGACTTCCTCATGCCCTCTCTGGTGCTGCCCTCCACCGGCGCCAAGACCATCAACGTGGAAATCTATCGTTTCGCGGGTGAACTGTCCAGCCGCTGGGATATCGTGTTTTCCGGCGTGGTCTGCGGCATCGTACCCATCCTGATCGTATTCTTCTGCCTGCAGGGCTACTTCGTCAAGGGCATCACCGCAGGCGCAGCAAAGGGGTGATCAGCATGACGTTTGATGAAATGCGCTATTCCCGCATAGGCTTCACCGCTGCTGCCGCAGAAAAGCTGAAGCACAAAATGCCCCTCGCGCTGAAAAAGGCGCAGGAGCTGGACTTTATCCCCTACACGGTAAAGGATAACCAGTGGCAGCCCGGCCCCTTCGACGGCATGTGCTGGTGGACCAACGGCTTCTGGCCTGCGGAAATGTGGGCCATGTACCGCATGACCGGCGATGAAGCTTATCAAACTGAGGCTCAGCGCGCCGAAGACATGCTGGACGACGCCTTCCGCGACTACGATCACCTGCACCATGACGTGGGCTTCATGTGGCTGATTTCCTCCGGCGCCAACTACCGCATGACCACCTGCGATCTGAGCCGTAAGCGCACCATGCTTGCCGCCAATATTCTGGCAGGACGCTTCAATCCGGCAGGCTTCATCCGTGCGTGGAACACCGACCGTACCGGCTGGGCCATCATCGACTGCATGATGAACCTGCCCATCCTCTACTGGGCCAGCGAGCACACCGGCGATCCGCGCTTCCGCAAGATCGCCATGATCCATGCCGACACCGCCATGCGCCAGTTCATCCGGCCCGACGGCAGCAGCGATCACATTGTGATTTTCGATCCCGAAACCGGCGACAAGCTGGATGCGCCTGCCGGTCAGGGCTATGCGCCCGGCTCCAGCTGGAGCCGCGGCCAGGCGTGGGCTCTCTACGGCTTTGCGCTGAGCTACGTCCACACCGGCAAACAGGAATATCTGGATACCGCCTGCCGCGTGGCCCGTTACTTCATCTCTCACGTGCAGGAGGACTGGATCCCCCGCTGCGACTTCTGCCAGCCTGCAGATGATCCGCTGAAGGACGCCTGCGCAGGCGCTGTCGCCTCCAGCGGCCTGCTGGAGCTGGCCCGCATCACCGGCGAAGAGACCTTCTTTGACGCAGGCTGCCGGATTCTGGAGGCGCTGGATGCACATTGCGCCGACTGGAGCGAGGACTATCCCGCCATCCTGACCCGCTGCACCGCTTCCTATCACGGCAACGATCACCACATCGCCATGACCTATGCCGACTTCTTCTTCATGGAAGCAGTGCTGAAGCTGCAGGGCGACGACTTCCTTTTCTGGTGACAAGTGAAAAGAGGGCTGACAATGACTCACACAATCAACGAGCCGCTGATGACCCTCTGGTTCGGTAACTTCTACCGCCCGGCCTTTGATGACCGGGCGTTTGTTGAAGCATCCGCCAGAGCCATCAGGGAGATGGGCTTCAACTGCGTTCTTCTGGACAGCAAGGCGTGGGAGGATTTCCGCGAGCGTTTTCAGGGCGGCGACGCCAGTCCCTATGTGGCGCAGCAGGAATTCATGATGGACGTTTTCCGTCGTGAGGGCCTGTGCCACGCCTTTCTGGCCTTGTACCTCAACGGCGACAATCTCTATCCCAACATCCGCTTCAGTCCGCCCGTCCTCGGAGAATCCGTGATCAAAGCGGACGGCACGGACGGACGCTGGTATCGCTACTGGTCGGAAAAGGCCCGGGATTCCCAGCAGGAGCACGTCCAGGGTCTGATGCGTCAGTACCGGCGCAACTATGCCCGGACAGATCAGGGACTTCCCCTGTGCAGCATGTGGGATCCCATCGCCGCACCCAGCTTTGATGCGGAAGGCCAGAACCGCTACAGGGCATGGCTGAAGACCCGCTACGGCAGTATCGACAGCTTCAATGCCGCCTACGGAACAGCGTTCTCCGGTTTTGATGAAATCACTCCGGAGGATTACTGGTTCACCGCCGCCCATGGCGAGGGCTCCTGCTACACCCTGCAGGATCTGCGCAGCTGCACGCCCGCCTTCACCATGTGGGCGGACAACATGCGCTGGCTGGCGGATGAATTGACACTGTACTTTGCCGCCATGAAAGAAAAGCTCCGCGCAGTGGATCCGGATCTGTACCTGATGCCCAACCTGGCCCAGTGGAGCCATCTGCTGAACATCGACACCTCCCGCAAGTCGGATATCGGCTTTTGCGAGCTGTGGGATACCGCCATGCGCGGCATCGACATGCGAGCCCTTGCACCCCATGTGGATATGGCGCACTATTACACCGTGCCCGTCACCATCGACGGCGACCCGGACGCCTATGTGGTTTCCTGCCAGCATGCGCACATCCGCAGTCTGAATCAGGGCCGCGCTTTTGTGGGCGGAATCTACTGGGGACGATTCCTGTACAATGATATTTACCGGTTCGTCACGCCGGAGGAAACCGTCGGCAGCATTGTGGCCAGCGGTGCGTCCGGCATTTCTGCCTACGGCATGTGCGGCATGGACGACGGCGGTCTCCTCCACCGGATGGACGAGGGCTTCACGGATTCTCTCACCCGCGCCAACCACTGGGCGAAGACCGTCATTCCGCAGCTGAGGCAGCGCAAGCAGAGCCGCGTGGCCATCCTGTATCCTACCGCCATGGCTTTGCTGGAGCCGCTGAAAATTCCCGGCGCAGACGCCCGCCGTCACGATCTGCTTGGCCTGTACCGCCAGTGCTGTGATCTGGGCTATGCGCCGGATCTGGTCGAAACAGAGGACGTGATCGCCGGCCTTGCCGGATACGACGTGCTGCTCGTGGCGGCAGATGACTGCTATCACGCCCAGCGCAGCGAGGCCATGGAAGCCGCGCTGCGGGCATTTGTCCGCTGCGGCGGAATCGTGGTGCACGGCCAGTACGGCGAGGCCGCAGAGCTGGCCTTCCATCTGCAGCCGCAGCCTGTTCAGAGCGCCTGCTACACCTACAAAGGTGAGGGCGGTCTGCTGCTGGGCGGCCCCTACGTCAGCTATTCCGGTGAACCCCTCGCCCGGTGGCGCGAGGACGGCGCAGCCTGCATCTCCCGCACTGCGCTGGGTAAGGGGTGGGTGTACAGCTTCGGCTTCATGCCCGGCTATCAGACAGCCGCCCGCACCGCTCCTCACGTTCCCCCGAGCCAGCGCAACGACGCGCTGTATCCCTTCACCCATATGGAGCATAATCCGCTGCGGGATATCCTGCTGACTCACGCCGTCCCCGATACCCCCATCGCCCTGAAGGACGTGGAATGCGCAGCCTTTGAGGGCGGCCTGATCGTCGTCAACCATCGCTCCACGCCGGTGAAGCTGCCTATCCCCGGCTGCGCCTGCGCTCAGCAGACCGTATCCGGCGGACTGCTGCCAGCTCGCAGTGCCGTGTTCATTCCGAAGGAGGAAACGCCATGATCACCAATCCCATCCTGCGCGGCTTTAACCCGGATCCCTCCATCATCCGCGTGGGGGATGATTACTATATCGCCACCTCCACCTTTGAGTGGTTCCCCGGCGTGCAGATCCATCACTCCCGCGATCTGAAGCACTGGCAGCTGCTGACCCGCCCGCTGGATCGCGTCAGTCAGCTGGATCTGCGCGGTGTGGGCGCGTCTCAGGGTGTATGGGCGCCCTGCCTCACCCATGATCAAGGTGTGTACTATCTGGTCTATACGGTGGTCACTGCCTTCTACTGCAACATGTACGATACCCACAACTATGTGGTCACCGCGCCCGATATCCTGGGTCCCTGGTCCGAGCCCACGGAGCTGCCCGGCTTCGGCTTCGATCCCTCCCTCTTCCACGATGACGACGGACGCAAGTACATGGTCTGCATGGTGACCGATCACCGCGTGCCGAAGAAGTATGCCGGCAGGCTCATTGTGCAGGAGTACGACCCGGTGAACCGCTGCATGAAGGGCGACTTCCACGAAGTGTATCAGGCAGAGGACATTTTCCTGGAAGGTCCGCACATCTTCAAGCGCAACGGCTGGTACTACCTGTTCTGTGCTGATACCGGCACAGGCGAAGGCCACGGCCAGACCATGCTGCGCTCCCGCAGCGTCTTCGGCCCGTATAAAATGGACAAACCGGACTTTGGCAACCGGACGCAGCCGCACGAGGCTTACTCCATGCTGACCACCCGCCCCGTGCCGGACTTTCCCCTCCAGAAGGCTGGCCACGCCGATCTTGTGGAAACGCAGAACGGCGAATGGTACGTCGTACACCTGTGCGGCCGTCCGCTGGAGCAGCGCAATCCGCCGGAGGCGGAGCGTTTCGCCTCCTGCCGCCGATATATGCTGGGCCGGGAAACCGCGCTGCAGAAGGTAGTCTGGACAGAAGACGGCTGGCTTCGTCTGCACAACGGCACCAATCTGCCGGATCTGCATCCCCCCGTGCCGCAGCTGCCGCCCTGCCCGTGGCCGGAGCTTCCTGAGCGGGATGACTTTGACGCCCCCGACCTGTCCATCCGCTGGCAGACCCTGCGCACCCCGCTGACGGAGCGCGCCCTGTCCCTGACTGCACGGCCCGGTTACCTGCGTCTGTACGGCGGCAACGGTCTGGGTTCCCGCTTTGAGCAGAGCCTCATCGCCCAGCGTGTCACCGAGCTGCGCTGCACGATGGAAACCTGCCTGGAGTTTGAGCCCGCCTATTATAAGCATCTGGCCGGTCTGCTCCTGTACTACGATTACGACAACTACTATTTCTTCCACCTTACCCGCGACGAGGAGATGGGCAAGGTGGTTACGTTGCTCAAGGCCGAGAACAAGCAGTATTCCTCTCCCTTCGGCTATATCCCCGTACCGGAGGGACAGGCCGTCCGGCTGCGTATCACCCTGCGCGACGGAAACGCCGCCTTTGCATGGCAGGCCGGAGAGGGCAGATGGCATGAACTGCCCGGATGGCTGGACGCCTCCTTCCTGTCGGACGAAGCCTGCCGCGAGGGCTGGTTCACCGGTGTGATGTGCGGCGTAAGCTGCCACGACCTGACCGGCAGCTGCCTGCACGCCGACTTTGACTATTTCACGCTGAAGAACCAGGCCTGAATCTCCCCAAAAAAAGAGGACGCAAAGCGTCCTCCTTTTACTTCCTCGCGTCCAATGCTTGCAATTTCGGCCTGTTCGCGTTACAATAAGATTGATTGTTCCGTCATTTCTTTTTTCATCCATATCATTTTCATCATCTATGACGGCGTCAGGAGGTACCCCTATGGTACAGAATTACGTATTCATGACCGACAGCGACAGCGATCTGCCGCTGGATCTGAAGGTCCGGTATGACATTCCCGTGGTTTACATGCCCTATACGCTGGAAGGCAAGGAGTATTTTGACGATCTGGGGCAGACCCTTGATCACAAGAGCTTCTTTGACAAGATGCGTGCCGGCGCTCAGCCCTCCACCTCCGCCCTGAACGAGGTGGTGTACACCGAGTACTTCGAGCCTATTCTGGAAAGCGGCAGGGATCTGCTGTTCGTGGCCTTCTCCAGCCAGCTCAGCGGCACCATCAACGCCATCTATGCCGCCCGCGAAGCCCTGAAGGAGAAGTATCCCGATCGCCGCATCGTGGTGGTTGATACCCTGTCCATCTCCGGCCCCCAGACGCTGCTGGTGCTCAAGGCCCACGAAATGTACCGCGACGGCAAGTCCATCGATGAGGTCGCCGCATGGCTGGAGGAGAACAAGCTCCGCGCGCAGGCCTGGTTCACCGTGGACGATCTGAAGTACCTCAAGCGCGGCGGGCGCATCTCCTCCACGGTGGCGACCATCGGCACCGTGCTGGATCTCAAGCCCATCATCACCGAGACGCTGGAGGGCAAGCTGTCCTCTGCCGCCAATGTGCGCGGCCGCCGCAAGGCGCTGGCCCAGCTGGCGGAGAAGGCCGTGGAGGGCGTGGAGGATCCTGCAGAATCCCCCGCCGTCATCCTGCACGCCGACGCCGAGGCCGACGCGCTGAAGCTGAAGGATATGCTCGCCCAGAAGCTTCCCGCGCTGGAGTGCATCGTAGCGAACGTCGGCCCTGTGATCGGCGCTCACTGCGGTCCCGGCACCGTGGCCATGTGCTTTATCGGCAAAAAGCGGCCCATGTAAGGCGCAAAGCCGTATATCATGGGAGGTCTGTGCTGCACAGGCCTCCTTTTGCTTTCAGGAGATGATTCCATGGAAGACGCTCTTCTCTTCATCGGCTCCACCGTAGCCGACGTGGTGCTGCGCACCCCCGCCCTGCCCCAGCCCGGGGACGATCTGCGCCTGACAGGCCAGCAGGTTTCCCTTGGCGGCTGCGCCTACAACGCCTTCAGCGCGGCACGGATCACCGGACAGCACGAATGCATCCTTGCAAGCCCCGTCGGCTCCGGCCCATGGGGGGACTGGGTACAGGAAGCCCTTTCGGCCCGGGGCGTGACCTCCGCCATCCCCCGGGTGGACAAGCCCAACGGCTGCTGCTACTGTCTGGTTACGCCCGACGGGGAGCGCAGCTTCCTGTTCGAGCACGGAGCGGAATATTTTTTCCGTCCGGAATGGCTGGACGCGCTGGACAACACCTATGCCGCCGTTTACTTCTGCGGGCTGGAGATCGAGGAATCCACCGGCGACGTGCTGCTGGACTGGCTTGAGAAGCATCCGCCCCGCCGCCTGTACTTCGCCCCCGGCCCCCGGGTGTGCCGCATCCCGCCCCGGAAGATGGCCCGCATCATCGCCCTGAAGCCTCTGTTCCACTTAAGCGAGGTGGAGGCTGCCCAGTTCACCCGCTGCGACGATTATCAGGACGCCGCCGCGCTGATCCGCAGCCTCACAGGCAGCGGCGTGGTCATCACCCTCGGCAGCCGGGGCGCATACTGTCTGGATGAAAACGGCGGCGCGCTTATTCCCGCCGTTCCGGCCCCGGTGGCGGATACCATCGGCGCAGGCGACTGCCACGTCGGCGCTATCATCGCCGCGCAGGCCGAAGGCCTGAGTCTCCCGAACGCCGTCCGCCGGGCCAACTGTGCCTCCGCCGCCGTGGTCAGTCAGGAAGGCGCGGAGCTGGATCCATATATCTGGATGAAATACCGCAAGGAGGAGTGATTCCCATGTCCGTTGATCACGTCCGCGAGTATCTGCGTCAGTTCGGCGCAGAGGACCGGGTGCTGGAGTTCGACGTATCCAGCGCCACGGTGGAGCTGGCCGCCGCCGCGCTCCATTGCGAGCCCGGCCGCATCGCCAAGACCCTGTCCTTCATGGTGGACGAAACCCCGATCCTGATC
>JAFURI010000139.1 GCA_017471885.1 Clostridia bacterium
CAGCCTCGCGCCGGACTGCTTGCACACATGGGTTACCTCGTAAGAAAACGGGTTGCTCATATTACTCCGTATGTCGGGAGTGCCTCCGGCGGGTCAGGGCTCTGCCCTGACAACCCGCCAGAGGGGCGCTTGCCCCTCTGGACTCCCATTCTCCGGCGAACTGCGTTCGCCGGGTTCGGTATCAAACGATTATGATCCCTTGTCGGAATGGGACGAAGTCCCTCCCTGCAGCAGGTCCGCGTACTGCGTCCAGACGGAGCCGTAGGGCAGGTCGTAGAAGGTCATGATCTCGTGGGTGGTGGGATGCTCGAAGGTCAGCTTGTAGCCCCACAGGGCGATCTGCTGACCGGGAATCCCCTTGCCGTAGCGGTTGTCACCCCACAGCGGCGCGCCGGCATTGGCCATCTGCACCCGGATCTGATGATTCCGGCCCGTCTCCAGCTTGATCGCGCACAGGGCGGTACCGTTCCGCCGGGCAATGCACTCACCCCTGAGAATCGCATGCTGCGCACCCTTCACGTCCGCCTCGCAGACGGTGACCCTGTTCAGCTTCTCATTCTTGATCAGGTAGTCCTGCAGCATGAAGCTGTCCTTCACCTCGCCCGTGACCACGCACAGGTACTCACGACCCATCAGGTGCTGCTGCATCTGCTGACTGAGCCGCGACGCCGCCTTGCTGGTACGGGCAAACACCATCAGACCGCCCACGGGACGGTCCAGCCGGTGCACAAGGCCCAGATACACCTTGCCGGGCTTGTTGTACTTCTCCTTCACGTAATCCTTGAGTACGCTCAGGATATCCGTGTCGCCGGTCTTGTCCGCCTGGGAGAGCATGTTCGGGGGCTTCACGGCCACCAGCACATGATTATCCTCGTATACGACGTTAGCCATGATACCACCGTCCGCTCGCGCCGCAGGGCAGCACGCCGCCGCTGGTTACCGGCAGGCACAGTTCCTGACTGTCCACCTTTCCGCCGTGACGGCTGACCACGCACTTCTCCAGCATATTGCTCAGGACGCTGGCCTGGAAGCCGGTGGTATAGCTGTTGATGAGGTAGAACAGCGGCTGATCGCTGAGCACCTGCGCACAGGTATCCACCAGACCGTACAGCTCGTTCTCCAGCTTCCACACCTCGCCCGAAGGGCCGCGGCCGTAGCTGGGCGGATCCATCAGGATGCCGTCATAGCGGTTGCCACGACGGATTTCACGCTGCACAAAGCGCAGCGCATCCTCCACAATCCAGCGGAAGGAGGTTTCCGGCAGCTGGGACAGCTCACGGTTCTCCTTGCCCCACTGCACCATGCCCTTGGCTGCGTCCACATGGGTGACGTGAGCGCCCGCAGCCGCGCAGGCCAGCGACGCGCCGCCAGTGTAGCCGAAAAGGTTGAGCACCTTCACGTCCCTGCGGCCGGAATTGCGGATGAGATCGCCCATCCACACCCAGTTGGCCGCCTGCTCCGGGAACAGACCCGTGTGCTTGAAGCCCGTGGGCCGCACGTAGAAGCTCAGTTCGCCGTGGCGGATGACCCACTTTTCGGGCAGACGCTTGAGGAACTCCCACTCGCCGCCGCCCCGTTCGGAGCGGTGGTAATGGGCCTGCGCCTGCTTCCACAGCTGCGGATCCGCCTTGGGCCAGATGGTCTGCGGATCCGGACGGCGCAGAATCACGTCGCCCCAGCGCTCCAGCTTCTCGCCGTCGCCGGTATCCAGCACCTCATAGTCTTCCCACGTATTCGCTAAAAACATAGTACCTCCTTGCAGGGACTCTGCCCCTGCACCCTGCCAGAGGCGCTGCCTCTGGACTCCGCAAGAGGGGTTTCACCCCTCTTGACTCCCGTTCTCCGGCGAACGCAGTTCGCCGGCGAATGGTAGTCAATAGGGGTGAAACCCCTCTTGCAGAGTACAGAGGCAGCGCCTCTGGCATAGGTGCAGTAGACAGCGTCTCCTGCCGGGGTGCAGGGGAA